>JBDKRF010000159.1:0-2191 GCA_039683525.1 Clostridiaceae bacterium | reverse complement strand
CATTCTTAACGATTACAACAAAACACCCGCCGAAGCGGGTGTTTTGTTTGCATGTTGTTTACCGTTCTTCAGTCGCGAGCCTTCTGCCCATAAGAACGCCCATCACGGAGCTCATCATGAGTCCCCGCGTCCAGCCGCTGGAATCGCCCAGCGTATACAGCCCGGGGATGCTCGTGGTAAAGTTCTCGTCCATCTTGACGCGGTTAGAATAGAACTTCAGCTCCGGCGAGTAGAGCAGCGTCTCCGCCGCGGCAAAGCCGGGCACCACATGATCGACCGCCTGAATGAAATTGATGATGTTCGTCATCGCGCGGTACGGCATCGCCGCCGTGATGTCCCCCGCGACCGCGTCCGGCAGAGTCGGCACCACGTTGGAGAACGAAAGCTCCCGCTGCCAGGTGCGCTTACCATCGAGGATGTCGCCGTAGCGCTGCACGAGGATATGCCCCGCGCCTAGCATGTTGGTCAGCTCGCCGACCTTTTGCGCGTAGGCGATCGGCTGATCGAACGGCACATTGAAGTTATGCGAGCAGAGAATCGCCAAGTTGGTGTTGTTGGACTTCTTCTCTTTATACGCGTGGCCGTTGACAACGGCCAGATCGTTATCGTAATTCTCCTGACTCACGAATCCACCGGGATTCTGGCAGAAGGTGCGAACCTTGTTCCGGAACGGCTGCGGATAGCCAATGAGCTTGCTCTCGTAGAGCACCTCGTTGACGGTCTCCATGACCTCGTTACGCACCTCGACGCGCACGCCGATATCCACCGTGCCGGGTTGATGCGCGATGCCGTGTTCCGCGCAGATGTTCTCCAGCCAGTCCGCGCCGCGGCGGCCAGTTGCAATCACGATGGTCTTTGCAAAGAGCTCAAAGCCCTGCTTGCCGTCGTTGACCAGAACGCCCTTACAGACGTTGTTTTCGAGGATCAGGTTTTCGCAGGCGTGGCCAAAGAGCATCTCCACGCCGTTTTTGAGCAGGTACTGCTCGATGGCGTAGTAGATATCCTGCGCTTTCTCGGTGCCGAGGTGGCGAATCGGGCAGTCGACCAGCTTGAGCCCTGCCTGAATTGCGCGGCGGCGGATCTCCTTAACTGCGGTGGTGTTGTTGATTCCCTCCACATGGTCGTCCGCGCCAAACTCTAAGTAGATGCCGTCGGTATAATCAATCGCAGCCTGCGCTTTATCCGGCCCGATCAAAGAGGGTAAGTCGCCGCCCACTTCAAACGAGAGCGAGAGCTTACCGTCCGAAAATGCACCCGCGCCGGAAAATCCGGTGGTGATATGGCAATATGGTTTGCAGTTGACGCAGCGGCCGGTTACGGCTTTCGGGCAACGGCGCTGCTCCACCGCGAGGCCCTTTTCCACAATGACGATGCGCTGTTTTGTGCCGCGCTTAATCATCTCAAGTGCGGTAAAAATGCCCGAAGGGCCTGCGCCAACGATCACAACGTCTGTCTGCATCTGTGTTCCTCCTAGTCAGTATCCGGTTTGCGTTCGTGTTTGGCGGACGGTTTTAGGGCGTAACAATGCCCTGATATCGTCAACCAACAAAGTAATATATTTATCAGAAATCGCCCGATTTGTCAAATAAAACCTGCGTCAAGCGCAAAACAGCGCGATCTTTAGCGCGCTCCTTTACGCGCTCTTTTCAGTCCACGCAAAGCGTGATATAATGATTCATCTTGTAAACGTAGGAGCGCCTAAGGCATGCAGCTATCAGAATTGGTCCGCCGCATCCGCAGCGGTGAAAAAGAAGCCGTCAAGGAGCTCGTCGCCACATACGGCAGCGCGGTCTATCAGCGCGCCTTTGAGCGCACGAACGACAAAGAGCTCGCGCGCGAAGCCGCGCGCCAAACCTTCGGCCAGTTCGTCGCAATCGTGCAGCAGCAGCCGCAGGACGATGGCTGGACGCTTTGGTTTGGCGACCTGATTGAACGAAACGTCTCAACCTATGCGCAGATCAGCACCGATATGCGCACCATTGAGAGCGAACTGGATCATGAAATCGTAGATACGACACCATCTTATGCGGCAACACCTGCTTATGCGGCTGCGCCTACTTTTACGGCAGCATCTGCGCCCGCCGCGCAACCCGCCGCCAAAGAGCAGGAGTCTTTCATCTGGCGTGCCCCGGAAACAGATTCTTCCTCGACGCGCAGAGCCGAGCCGGAGCCAATCTCCCGGCGGGAGCTG
>JBDKRF010000158.1:0-8891 GCA_039683525.1 Clostridiaceae bacterium | reverse complement strand
CGACGGCGTGGTCGATATCGATCACACCTATGTCAGCCCTGTATTGCGCGGGCAGGGCATCGCGGGAAAGCTCATGGAAACCCTCGCAACCGAGCTGCGCGCAAAAGGCCTGAAGGCGACGGCGTCCTGCTCGTATGCGGAAGTTTGGTTCGAGAAGAACCGCGCGGCGTATCAGGATATCATCGCCTGAGTTGGGTTCTTCCCATATACGCACGGAAGGCATCGTTTGCGCCGGGTGAAGACTGAAGCGCTGATCTGCGCTGCATTCCAAATTGTGAATGATACAGCGTATATATGCATTGGGCGATATAATATGAACGAACTTTAAATTCAATCGATTCACGCAGGAAACGGGGCTTTTTCCGATGTTGTGGTTCCGTGCGAGAGTTGACAGCGGATCGTGAACAATACTACAATCAGTTCATGTTACCGCAAAGTAATGAAAGCGGGATAGCAACCATGCGCAATGACCCGCGTATAGTTTCCCCGTACAGGCGGTTTTTTGCAGTTTCGCCTGAGACGAAGGCTGTTTCGAACGAAAGGGCTGTTGCATGCGCCATTCCGACAGAGGCATGCCGGACGAGGGTTCGGCTGAATATTGGGCGTATGACCGAGCGCCTTATCCAAAACGAAACGGAAGAATATGCAAGGCGCTGCTGAGCGTATGCATGATTCTGCTGTTGCTTGCGTCGCTCGCACTTCTGTACATCCGGCAGTATACCGTCACGGGCGCGTCAATGGAGCCAACATTGATGGAGGGAGATCGGGTATTCTACGTCGGATTCGTCCAGCCAAACCGTGGCGATCTGGTGATCTTTGACGCGGGAGATGTCTACGGTCTTGTGATCAAGCGTGTGGTGGGCCTTCCCGGAGACGTCATTCAAATGATGCCGGACGGACACGTGATTCGAAACGGGCAGGCGCTGGACGAAGTGTATCTGCTTCCCGACGCCTATGGCAACAGCGCAACGGCTGAGATTACCGTGGAGAGCGGGAAACTCTTCGTTCTTGGCGATAACCGCGCGGCATCCATCGACAGCCGCGATATCCGCATCGGCCAGATTCCGATGGACTCCGTCCGCGGCGTCGTGACCAACATGTTGCGGGATACGGTGCCGTAAGAGAGCAGGCACCGAGAATCGACGAGATACGAATCATTCAGCAGATACTTCGGGCGGGCAACAGCGTGTCCGGGTGACATAAAGGATCGGATTTCATGAAGCAAGGTAAAAAGAGAATTCTACAGTGCACAATTTCACTCTTGAGCGTATCCCTCTTGCTGATGCAGATTGGCTGTGTGGGTGAGACGGTGCGCGCGCTGGATTATTCTTTGGAAAGCAAGCTCTATTCCGTGCAGCAGGACGTCGTGCCGCAGGACGGCAGCGCGACACCGGAGGCACCGGGCGAAACCCAGAGCGCGACGGAGCCTGCTACACCGACACCGACGCCTGCTTCGACACCCGCCAGTTCCGCGGACATCACGCCCGCGCCAAGCGATTCAGTACAAACGCAAACGCCGCAAAACACAAGTGGCGCAACGGAAACACCGCTGCCTTCCCAAACGCCGGAGCTGCACCGCCTTACCGTTCAGGTACAGGATGCAAGCGCGGCGGCGCTGGTTGGTGCACGCGTTTCGCTTTATCAGGACGGGGCACTGCTCTATTCCGGCATCACCGGAAGCGACGGGCGCGTCTCCTGGATGCTGCCTGTCGGGTACAGCTATCGCGCTTCGGCCGCGCTTTCCGGCTATCAGGTCAGCGATGGGGACGCAAACACGTATGATCTATCGCAGGATGCGCTGGCGAAGATTACGCTGACGCAGGGGGAAGCAACGGGGGATGGAACGGCAACACCTGTGCCCGTGCCGGATGCGGCGCCGGGCAAGGTAACCATCACAGCAAACGCAATCTCCATCCAGCCCAAACAGGAAGGATTTACCCTGCTCGACGGCGTAAGCGCGCAGACCGAGTTCGGTCAGACGGTTGCGGTTTGGGTTGTGGATAACGGCGAATTCCGCACGGATACGCCCGGAACCTACAGCGTGACCTATGGAGCGTTTCAGGAAGGCAAGCTCGTCAACACAACGCGTCAGATTACGGTGGAAGGCGCATCGGAAGACGCCGTAGCGCCGGAAGAAGCGAAAGCGCCTACCGGCAGCAGCAAAGAGCGCTATGATATCTTGCTGGCGTACCGCAACGCGGTTGGGGATCAGCTCGGCGAAAGAATCGCGGCGCTGACAAGCGAATATCAGCAAAAGGTACAGGAGGCGATGGCGCAAAACGCCGAGGCGCGTATTCTCGCGCCGACCGCCACAGAAAACGATACGGACGAAGTCACTTCTACCGCGAAGGATGTGCAGCCGACTACCGATGCAACCGTGACGAACTGGCCGGATGTCCTCGCAACATTCCTCGCGAAGAACGTGCAGGATGAGGAGAATCCGCTGAATGCGGCGCAGCTCAGTGCGATTCCTCTGGATCGACTGGACAGCGTATTTTGGGACATGAACCAGATCGACACCTTCCGCATGGACGGCACGGCGAATGTTCTGTTGAGTTCCAAGTCCTACGAGGATATGGCGGACGAGTACAACCTGAGCGCGCAGCGCAGAGATTTTCTCTATGAGCTGATGCAGCCGGAGTTTCAGCGGACGTTTGCCTCAATGACGGGGAACGCCGCGTTCTCGGACGCTACACAGGAAAATCTCGACGCGCTCATCGATACTCTGCCGGACGATATCAATGTTGGCCGCAAAGAGGTAGTTGAGACCGCGCTCTCCCTCGTCGGGAAAGTCTCTTATGTGTTTGGCGGAAAGTACAACCGCCTCGGCTGGAACAACGCCTGGGGTAACGGCAATGAGGCGGAGGACGCCGAGAATATCAAGATCTCGAAGGACTTCGGGCTCGATTGCAGCGGCTTTGTGAGCTGGGTCTTCATCAACGCAACGGGAGATCCCGCGGCGCTGCGTGCAATCGGAAACGGCTCTAGCAATCAATGGGCGCACTCCGAGGCAATCGGTTGGGACGAAGGTCGCCCTGGCGATCTCGTGTTCTTGTGCGCACCGGGACATCTGCAATACAATCACGTCGGCATCATCGTCTCGGTTGACAAGGACGGCAGCTATTTGGTTGCGCACTGCTCCTCCGTTCAGGACGGCGTCGTTGTGACAGATGCGTGGAGCAGCGGGTTCCGCTATCTGCGAAGGCCCGTCGCCTTTGAGCCGTGATGGCTTCATCAATCGATGGGCACCAAATTCTCTTTGGCTGAAGTGCGAAATCCTGCGCTGAGTTAAGCCGAAACGCGTATTGCGTTCAAGCATTGCAGGCATCAACTCAAATGTTGAATCGCCGCACCCACGCGGAGGGTTGTTTTACGACAGACCGTGTTCGTGATGGCTTCCACAAGCCGTTTTTGGGCGATCTTACACGAGCGCGAACCGGAATCTTCCTGCGATCGGTGCGAAAAGTCGTCTCGGAAACGCAAGATCATCTAAAATTAGTTACAATGTAACGGCGTTATAAGGCATTATGGCGTGCATAATCACTTGACAACCGTGGGTTAATTTGATATTTTTTAGACTATGCAGATTTGTATGCATGAGAATGAGTTCTTTCACCTCTGGAAATCGCACCAACGGGACTGTTAATATTTCATGAACTTTTGCGGTTTTTTATGCAATCTTGCAACACTTCGGTTAAGATAGTAAATGAGCGGTTTTATTGAGCCTGAGAGATGATTTCATCACGCGGATACGACTCGTAACGCACGACGAAAACGTATATTTATCATCGGGCATACGACCGAATAAACGGTGTTCTGCAATACGGAATTCGATGGTAATCATCGAGACAGCAGAAAATAACGCGCAGACGCGGTTGCAGTATGCAAGATCAGCATGCGAATATGCGCTCGCAACTTGTGGTATATGCATGCGGGAGAGCCGCTACATATAGACATTGCGCTTCTTGTGAGGAACCCGTTGGGCGTTGACTTTGAGACCAACCGCGCTAGCGTTACACTGTTCGTCACGCTGAGATTGGGTATGGGTAAGCAGAATTACATATTGGACTCTCTCTGCGATAAGAACGAAGGTTCTTTTCGCCTGATCGATAGAAATGATTCCGAGTGATTGATTGGCAAGTGTACTTTGATAGCAGTATATGGGTGATTTTCTTCCCACGTAAAAGGCACAACCCGCGAAAGCAGGCGTCGCAAAGCTAGAGGGCCTATCGGCGATTCATCGCTATGGCAGCCAGTTCCCGAATGAAGATCTCACGTTTTACACAAAAAGCCTCTGGTAGGGCTTATTTGTGTTTCAAAAAAACGCGACGGTTCAAATTCGGTGGGATTTGAACCGTTATTTTTTATACGGGTTTTTGTGATATAATAAGTCGCAAGTCACAAACGATGTGTAACGAAAAAGATGCTATCATGTAATAGAAACAAAACAGAGCAAACATTAAGCGCGTGGACCAAGACCGAAGGATTAGGAAGAATAGACTTAGGTTTGCGCGGATGAGGAGAGTGTGATGCGGGAGTTGCTGCCGATCATCTGCGGCGCTGCATTGGGCGCTGCATTGTCGGTCCCCGTACGGTTGATCAGCGGGCTGTTATGTAAGCAACGCGGTCTCGCTCCGGATATGGAGCAAAAGTATTTCTGGATCTTGTTTGCGAGCCTTACGGTGATCGGCGGTGTGATTGGCTGGCGGGCAGGCATCTCGTTTCGAGGCTTATACCTGCTATTACTGCTCGTTGTGTCTGCTTGTGCGTTCTATATCGACGCGAAGCACCGCGTCATTCCAAATGAACTGGTGCTCGCAATTTTGATTCTCGCCGCGGTGTTCGGGTTTACCGGCGCGATCACATTCAACATCTGGCGCTCACTGCTGGGACTCGCTGTGTGTTTCGTTATTTTCATCCTGCCGAGTTTCTTTGGTAAACAGGTCGGTGCGGGAGACATCAAGCTCGCCTCTGCAATGGGGTTTGCGCTGGGCTTAACGGGCGGTCTGTACGCCGTGGCGGCGATGGGGCTGCTGGTATTGATCTATGTTTTGATCGATCGACGTATGCCGCTGCCGCAACGCTTGAAAACAATGATTCCCATGGGGCCGTTTCTTGCGCTTTCACTGGTTGCTGTGTCGATCATGCTTGTTTAACAAAGTGCCAATAAAAATTGTTGTCACTGGTACCTTGAAACAGACTTGTAGGATGGGAAAAGGTAGTATTCGGTGGGGTAACCGTGTTCGTCGCGATTATCACCATCGCGAACTTTCGCTTCTTGATGGCATTGCCGGTTTCGCCTTTTCGCGCAGTCGGCAGTTGCCACAACAAAGTTGCGAAGATTCTTGTGGAAAGGAGGATATTTGATTATGAAAAAGTTCCTTATGAACGAGGAAGGCCAGGGCATGGTAGAGTATGGCCTGATCATCGCGCTGGTCGCGGTTGTCGTCATTGGCGCCATCACGGCGTTGGGCGGCGGCGTAGGCAACACCTTCAACACGATCAAGGCCAAATTGGGCTAATAAGCCTAAGCAAGAACGCAAGGGAAAGAGGATGCAGGACGATGAAACAATTCTTTTTTAACGAAGTGGGACAAGGCGTAGTCGAATACAGCCTGATCATTCTGCTCGTTGCTTTTGTCGTCATCGGTGGGATCGCAGTCCTTGGTAATAATGTTACGTCATTCTTTACCAGAACCAGCGTGCACTTCAATTAACTACGGTTTTTTGACATCCAGGGCGTAAAAGCAGTTTACGCGAAAAAGGGCTGACGATGGTGCATGTTCTTACGATTCGTTGCGAGTGATTTGTCAGGCATCGTTACGCATCCTCTTTTCCAAACGCAAGACTCAAGAGAAGCCGATTTCCGCGTGTTAACGTGGTAAACCGATCCGATTGATCACAACAGGTGATCAGCAAAAGAAGATTTTTGAGATGAGAGCGACCATGATGAGAAAGGGCGCTCTCATTTCGGCACTTGTTCTCTTTTCATTTGACGCAGCGTTGCGCCAGGGAAACCCCCGACTCAGCAGCAAGAACTCCTTTTCTACTGCGTGGGCGAGAGAAAATCATAAAATCGACACATTGGAGAACAGGAGGAGAAGCTGTGAAGCAATCATTTTTCAAAAAGCGCCGCGAGAGCGGACAATCCCTTGTCGAGCTGGCTATAACACTTCCTCTTGTATTGCTGCTGATCTGCGGCATGCTGGAGATGGGGTGGCTTGCGTCCACACGTCAGGTGATGGATACGATCACGCGCGAGGCTACGCGCTCAGGAATCGTCGGGACGACAACCACCGCAAGCACGACCGCCGTGAACAGCGCCGTCACCAGCAAGAAACCCGGCTATATGACGAACACGATTACCGTAACTGTCACGTTCTCCAACCCTTCGAGTTTCAAAGACGGCAATATCACCGTCACGACGGCTTACGACCTGCCTACCCTGACACCGCTCACCGCGTTTCTTGCGCCCGGTGGAAACTATCACATCGTTTCCACGTGTACGATGAAGATGGGCTAGCGACCTTCGTTTAGCAGGGTAATTCCCAACAGTAATTCTTTGGAAATCCGTCATTCCCAAATGGGATGCTCTCGATAAAGATACTTAACGTAAAAAATACTTACAGAATCTTACCAGGTGCGCATAGGATCGAATGGAAGAGTTCCGCCGATCCGGATGGAGGGGTCAAATGAAAAAAATTGTGATATTCGCATTGATCGCTGCGTTGTGCGCGGGTGGATTGCTTTACTTTTATCTCGGCAATCTGGAAGCGCAAAAAGAAGTGCAGGTGCAGTACGACAACGTTGTTGTCGCGGCTGTCAACATTCCGGAATTTACCCCGATCACCGGCGATATGCTGACGATTCAGCAAATACCGCAGGGGTATGCGCATCCGCTTGCCGCGCACTCAGTCGATGAAGTGGTTGGCCTCGTGACCGAAGGTACCATCGTTGCAGGCGAGCAACTGCTGCCTTCCAAACTAAAACAGTTTGGAGAAACCGACAGCGGGCTTTCTTACGTCGTGCCAGAGGGCATGCGCGCCGTGACCATCCCCGTGGATGAGGTCAGCGGCGTCGCGGGCTTCTTAAAGCGCGGCGACTATGTAGACGTCATCTCCTATACTTCGACAAGCTATGACATGGTCGTTGCAAACAAAGCGCAAAACGGCACCGACCCTACGGCCGAACCCGCGCAGGGCGATGTTTCGCAGAGCACGACGGTTGTTGCGGCGCAAAATGTGCTGATTGCAGCAATCGGCACCTCGCTTGCCGCCACGACGAGTTCGACGGAGGATCCGGTAGCGATCGGATACAACAGCGTCACGCTGATCTTGACGCCGGAAGACGCCATGCGCGTGGTGCAAGGCTCCAGAAGCGGATCGCTGGTTTTGATCCTGCGCGCGTCGGGCGATCACTATGCAAACACAGAAGATCCTGTCATCAACGACTCGCTCCTGATCAAGGCGCAGTAAGGGGGAGAACATGAACAGCATTCGAATCATGCTGGCAGCGTTTTCTGCCGAAGATAGAAAAATGATTTCGGGTCTTTTGACCGATGAGGCGCTGCGGGTGGTCAGCTCGTTTCGCCCGGACAGCGACGGACTCAAGAAGGCCTCCTCCCAGCCCGCGGACGTTCTGCTGATTGGCACGCGCGCACTGCCGGAGCAGGAGCTGGATTTTGCCGAACGTATGTTCACGACGCGAAGCGACATCACGATCCTGCTGCTCGCGCCTACGATGGACAGCCGCCTGCTTGCGCGCGCAATGGAATGCGGTATCTCCCGCGTGATCGATATCAACAGCAGCGAGCATGATATCTGCACGCACATCATGACCGCGGCGAATCGGGACCAGAACCGCCGCACCAGCACGCAGAAGATCGCAAGCTATGATTCCAAGATCGTCGCATGCTATTCCCCCAAGGGCGGCGTAGGGAAGACGACTCTTGCGGTCAACCTTGCCTACGCGCTGGCGACCATGAATAAGAAAGTTGCGCTGATCGATCTGAGCTTACAGTTCGGTGAAGTCGGCGTTTTTTTGGATATTCCAAAGGGCGATACGATTGCGGATATGGTGGAGGAGCACTCGCTTGAGCTTTCAACCATTAAGAGCTACCTGATTCGGCATCAGAGCGGCATTCAGGTCATGCTCTCCAGCAGCGCGCCGGAGTATGCGGAGCTGATCAAACCCGAGCACATCGACGCAATTCTTTCCTCGCTTCGAACAGAGTTTGACTATGTGTTCGTCGACATGGGCGTTTCGCTGGGAGATTGCGCAATCGCGACGATGGAGACCGCGGATACGATCTTGCTGGTTGTGAATGAAGACATTGCGTCTTTGCACGACGCGAAGCGCAGCCTTAAGGTGCTAGAAGCTTTGAACCAGCAGGATAAAGTGAAGATCGTTGTCAATAAGGATGGAATCTCGACGATTACGGTAAAGAACGTCGCAAACCTTCTGGAGGCAACACCTGTGCTCGTGGTTCCCTATGACCTGAAGTCGGCGATGCTCGCGGTCAACCGCGGAATCCCGATGTTGAGCTGCGCGCCGAACTCAAAAGCGACGAAGGAAATCCGCAACTATGCGCGGATTATGACCCGGAGGGTGTAAGCATGGGTTTGCTGGATCGGATGGACAAAAAGACCCCGGGCGTACAACCCGGCGCCTCCGTCATTGAGTTGGACGAGGCTGCCGCCCTGCGGGATCGTGTCCATTATCAGGTTGTTGAGACGCTGAACAAGCGCGATGAGAAGCATGGCGGCGGCGCAAGCGAGGCGGAAACGCGCACGATTATTGAGTCCGCGCTCGAGCAGCATGCCTCCAGCATGGCGCGACCGGAGCGCAACCGAATCGCAACTGAAATCTATGATTCTATTCGCGGACTTGGCC
>JBDKRF010000157.1:0-6334 GCA_039683525.1 Clostridiaceae bacterium | reverse complement strand
GAGTGCGGCGCATGGGAATGCACCATGGTCACGGGGCAGGAGTTTAATATTAAAGAGATCGCAGTGTTTGAGGAGGAGGAAGACGAGTAGCGTTTCCGCAACGGACAAAGCCGTTCGCGGTGCCGTTTTACGCCTCCATCACACAGGATTCGCTAAACAGTTCCTTTAAGATCGTCACTTTGAATACCGCAGGAGAATTGAGGGGTTGAATCGCGTAGATTCGACCCTCTATTTCTATATTGAAATACCCGCTGATTTCGTTTGAAAAATTTGGATACAGGTGATTGTTGATCGTGCAATCGATATCTCGTTCCTCGCAGGTGCCTTTGTACTCGAACATGTCGTGCGAGAGATAGAACGTCCCTTCACCGACGGGTAAATACTTGCCTGCGTCAGAAATCCGGAAAATCCTGCACGGTTCGCTGTAAACCGAGGTGGAGCCAAACGAGCGCCGATACTCGTTTTTCTGCCAGGTATACCATTCGGGCGGTGTTTTGAAAGAAACGTCGTCCTTTTTTGCTGCTGAGAGAAACCCATATTCATCCATGTTAACCGCATTTCCGCAGTGCGAACACCATAGCGTGCTACCTTTGGAGCGCATGGTAAACTCCTTGCTGCACTTCGGGCACGAATAGAGCAGTTGCTCCAGCCCCTCTGCACAGCGCGGTCGAAGCGACTTGATCCGGTTCTTCTGCTGCCAGTCGTAGTCGTTAAAATAGAGCGCGTCAACGATTTGAGGATACAGCTCCGCCATGCTCTGCGTGTCCAGTTGCGAAGCGGTGAACAGGCGGCTTACCTTCAACTCCACGCGCGATGCTCTCGGGAGAGACATGTTCCATTTCGGCAGCGCGATATGCATACCGCTGATGCGCAGGCTGTAGACCGGCAATTTCAGCTTTTTGAGTAGTTTGATGATGTTCGGGTCGATCTGCGTGGATTCCCCCGTATAGGAACTCTGTCCGGACGGGAATATCTCGATGTTTCCACCCTGTTTTGCCATATAGAAGATATGGCGGATCGATTTCGGATCGGAAACAAACTGTTCTTTGGGAATGAACCCCAGCCACCAAAGAAAAGGCTGCAACGGCTTCATTCGAAACATCTGCATCGTCGCGACAAGGTTTAATTTGTGCGGATACATCCCCAGCATGGGCAAGAGAAAATCCAGATTGCTGATATGATTGACAAGCAACACAAACGGTTCGGAACTATCCGGCGCATCCGTTCGGTCGACCTTGAACCGATAGACAAGCTTGAAAAACAGATATGCGATGCCGTAGACAAAATGATACAACAACCCGTTCGGTTTCTGTGGTTTCTTATCCTGCATTTTTCTTTTTTCCGCCTAAATCAATAGTATGAGCGTTTGTGATAGAACATTCGCTGAGAATTGAGAATCGCTGATTTCCGAATGAAAGAGAAGGAATCTCGCGTCCGCTACGCGCACAACCCCGCTATTGTATTATTGATGCAATTATCGTGTCAATCAATTTGTGTTCGCGGGGTTGCCGGTCGCGGATATCACGCTTAAGCCGCGATTATCACGAATAACGCCAACTCCATTTTTTTCACCGCATTTGATCCCATGACTTTTTTCGTTTTTTTCAACAGGAAGAAATATATTCTTCTTCGCTGCATCCTGTTCTATGCCCTGTTTTCGACGGAAATCCTGCATGATTCGGGGATTTTTGCCTCTGCGCATGCCATGTTTGTGCCGTAATGGTTTGAAATGATAACGTAACCAAAACACGACATATCTGCAATTATTGTCTATTATAATAAGCAGAGAGGCAGCGATGAATCGCTAGCCTATGCGAAAGGACTTTTTATGATGATTTTTCGTTATTTTCCCGGGAGGATGATGGGTGGCGGTCTATTTGGCATGCTACTCGCCGTTCTCTTCGTGGTCGGCATTGTGCTCTTAATCGTCGCCATTGCGAGCCGCAAGAATAAAGCACCCGCTCAGGCAGGCTCTGCAGCCGCGGCAAGCGTAACCCCGGCGGCGCAGGATCGCTTCCTCGCCATGCTCAATGAGCAGCGGGCAGCCTCCGGCATGGGCGCCGCAGAATATGAGGAGCGCAAGCTCATTCTCGAAGGCGCGCGCGGCGATAACCACGCAAACGCCGAGATCGTCACCCTCAAGGAGCGCTATGCGCGCGGCGAACTCACCACCAGCGCCTACGTGGAGGCGCGCAACAAACTGCTCGGCTTCGGCTAACGGAGTTTTTACGCGCAACATCGGCGGGCAGGCTCAACACGGGCCTGCCCGTTTTACGTTTTGCAAGTTCACAATACATTGGCGTCAATATTTCATCGAAAACGATTGTTTCCCAATCCCGCACATGCTATATTGAAATCAGTTCCATTCTATCAGTGGGGAGGGATGCGGTATGCTGACCTATGGCGGCAGAGAAGCGACAAGCACGGAGCGAATCGCCTGCCTGGACTTCGTCTCCCATTTTTCCCAACAGCAGGAAACACTACAGCTTCCGGAAGCAGCCGTTCTGGAAACGGACAGCTACGGTCGGGTCATGGTATTTCTGCGCGTCCTGCATGAGGATGGCCTTGAGGAACCTCTGCTCATCATCTTCAAAGAGATCCATTTAGACGGTGGATACCTAGCCGGACCCAAGTCGATTTTGCGCGTGCGCGCAGCTTCCTTTTATGCGGGAATCGAGCACCACAAAACCCGCAACAGCTGGGAATGCCCGCCGGACGCGGAACCGCACTTTGACCTGTAAAACGCAGGATTTCAAAGCCCTTCATGCAAATTTCAATATGTTCTGAATAGAATATCGATCTTGACAATCTCGAAAAAAAGCACGATTCTAGCAGCGTACCCCATTTGTATGGTCAGGTGGTACTTCCTATGAAAGCGGCAGGTTTGATCACCGTTGCGGGGCAGTCGCAGCGCATGCATGCGTTTAAACCGCTGCTGCCGATCGACGGAACCCCGATGATAGCCCTCACGGCAAACGTGTTTCGCAGCGCCGGAATCACGGACTTATTTATAGTCGTCGGAAAACGGGGCGAGGAAGTCATCTCCGCGCTCGACGGGTATAACGCGCGCTTCCTCTGGAACAACGCCTTTGAAACCACCGAGATGTTCGCCTCCTTTCAAATCGGACTCAGCGCAATCCGCGAGACAGGCGAATACGACGCAGCATTCCTCCTGCCGGGCGACATGCCCGCGGTCGAGCCAGCCGTGCTTCGCCAGCTCATACGCAAGATGGAGGCGGAAGACTGGGACGCGATTTTCCCCAGCGACGGCATGCGCCGCCTGCACCCACCGCTGATCCGCGCAACGCTGTTTGACCCACTGATCGCCTATTCCGGCGAGGACGGACTCAGAGGCGCATTTCGATACCTCAACGCCAGAATTGGCTATGTGGAGACGCCGGAGCAGGGCTGCGCGCTGGATGTGGATACCCCGGACGACTACGCACGCGTACAGCAGTATCTCCGGCTGAAGCAGACAAAGGAGGATGACGCATGAGCACGACCGCAATCATCCTCGCCGCGGGCGAACCAAGACAGATGAGCCACTTTCAGCCGATGCTCAAGCTCAACGGCAAGAGTGTGATCCGCCGCCAGATCGACGCGTTTCGCGCGGCGGGTGTGAACGATATTTTGATCGTGACCGGCTTTCACGCGGGCATGCTGGAGCGGCATCTTGCGGGCGAAACCGTGCGATTTGTCAAAAACGAAGACTACGCGACGACGGACATGATGGCATCGTTTCAATGCGCATTGCGCGCATTGCTGCCGGACTGCGACCGTGTACTGATGACCCCGGGCGACGTGCCGTATCTCAACGTGGAAACCATCGAGGAGCTGCTACACACGGCAAGACCAGTCGCGATTCCGAGCTTTCGCGGCAGCGCGGGGCACCCCGCCATGATCCGCAAAAGCTGCTTCTCCTCCTTATTGAGTTACAAAGGCGAGCGCGGACTTCGCGGCGCGCTGGCGCAGTGGAAAAAAGACACCGAGTTTGTGCCGACCGACGAGAACGGCATGCTGATCGACATCAATACCGAGCTGGACTATCAACGCGAGCAGCGGGAACAGACGCAGGTCTCCCCCGTGCTCACGGCGTCACTCACGATCTCGCTGGGTGAGACAGGCATCGACGAGCGAGGCATTCGCCTTCTAGAGTGCATTGAGCAGGAGCAGTCCCTTCAGCGGGGCGCGGCACGAGCGGAGCTTTCCTACAGCAACGCCTGGCTGACGCTCAACCGCATGGAAGAGGCGCTGGGTTGCCGATTGGTGGAGCGAAAGCTGGGAGGAGCGACCGGCGGCGGCAGCAGCCTGACGCAGGACGGGCTCGATTGGGTGGCGCGATACCGCCGCCTGGAGCAGGAGTTATCCGCAGTTCTTTTGGAGATTCAGCACAAGGAATTTAACTAAGACACATCGTTTGCACGAAAGAATCGAAAAACAACCGACTTTTCCGAAGAAATTTCTATATTTTTAGACTGATCTATTGCACGTAACACTTTTCCTTTTTTACCGAACCTGAAACAAATGAAAAAAAGAATATTGTTTTAGCCATTCCCCCGCAGGGGTTTTTATACTTCATTTCTGAAATGAGAGGAGAACCGTTCTTGAGAGATTTTGTGTATCTTGCTCCGGAAACACTGGAGGAGGCCGCCGCGCTCAAGCTGGAGCACGACGACAAGGCGATCTTCATGGCGGGCGCGACGGACGTCATCATCCGCCTGCGCGACCACCTGATCGCACCGGACTACGTGATCGACCTGAAGAACATCCCCGACATCGGCGGAATCACGTTTTCCGAGACCGACGGCCTGCACATCGGCGCGCTGGCGACCATGACGCAGATTGCGACCAACGAGCACGTGCTGCGGCATTATCCGTATCTCGCGGAGGCCGCGGCGTATGTCGGCGGCCGGCAGATTCGAAACCGCGCCACATGCGTTGGCAACATCGTTAACGCTTCTCCGCTTGCGGACACGGCAACGTCGCTATATTGCCACGACGCGGTTGTGGAGATCTACGGCCTGCCGGGCAAGCGCGAGGTGCCGATTACGGAATTCATCCTTTTTGTGCGCAAGGTAGCGTTACGGCCCGGCGAACTCGTCACGGGCATCCGCGTACCATACCTGCCGGGCGCAAAAGGCGTATTCCGCAAGGTCGCCCGCCGCAACGAGGTGGATCTTTCCACCGTCTGCGGCACGGTGCTGAAGGTTCAAGACGACTACCGCATCGCGATGGGTTCTGTGGCGCCTACCCCGCTGCGCCTGCCGAAGACCGAGGCGTTGCTTTCCGGTAAGCCGCTGACCGACGCGCTCATCGAGGAGGCGGCGGCGCTCGCCGCAACTGAAGTCAGCCCCATCGACGACGTGCGCGCAGATCGCCAGTACCGACTGGATATCGTCTCGTACCTCGTGCGCGACGGGCTCACGAAACTGCGCTGAGGAGGAAACCAATATGGATTATTGTGTCAAGTTTTGCGTCAATGACGAGCCTGTGGAGTTGAGCGTTTCCGGCAGCGAGACGCTGCTGCATGTGCTGCGCGAACGACTCGGCTATACAGGCACCAAAGAGGGCTGCGGCGCAGGTGAATGCGGTGCCTGCACCATCATCATGGACGGTCAGGCGGTTAACGCCTGCCTCGTACTCGCGCCCGAAGCAAACGGAAAAGTCATCACCACGGTAGAGGGCCTTGCGCATGGCGGCGAAATCAGCCCCCTGCAGGAGTCGTTTATCGACCACTCCGCGCTGCAATGCGGTTTCTGCACACCCGGCATGCTCATGAGCGCCGAGGCAATGCTCCGCGAAAACCCGCATCCCACGCGCGAAGAGATCAACCGCAACATGTCCGGCAATCTCTGTCGCTGCACGGGCTATAAAAAGATCGTTGAAGCCATCGAAGACGTGGTTGCAAAGGGGGTTTATCAGAAATGAACGACATGAAACAATCCAACGAACGTCTGGATGCAGTAAATCCGGAAACGAATGTCGTAGGTCAGTCTGTTGAACGCCTGGACGCGATCAAGAAGGTGACGGGAACCGCCATCTTCGCGGACGACATCCAGTTTTCGCGTCCACTCTACGCGCAGGTGGTTCGCTCTCCCCACGCGCACGCAAACATCCTCTCCATCGACCTCACCGCTGCGCAATCGCTTCCGGGTGTGCGCAGCGTGATCACAGGCGAGTGTTACAAGCGCCGCGCAGGGCTGTATCTTGAGGACAAGAACTTCATCGCCGTCGGCAAGGTGCGCTATCGTGGCGAGCCGGTCGCGGCAATCGCCGCGGACTCACCGGAGTTGGCGCACAGAGCCTGCGAACTCGTCAAGGTCGAATATGAGGT
>JBDKRF010000156.1:0-2340 GCA_039683525.1 Clostridiaceae bacterium | reverse complement strand
TATGGGAGTAAACAAATTCAACGCTGAGGGCTATTTCGACCCCACGGCATATGAAGCTCTTACCGCGATAGAGAAGGAAGCGAAACTGAACGCCGCGTTTCGCCCGGTGGTGTATATATGCTCGCCGCTATCCGGCGATATATCGGGCAATCAGGAGAAGGCGCGGCGATACTGCCGGTTCGCGGTGGACAGCGGCTATATCCCGCTGGCTCCGCATCTGTTCTTTCCGCAGTTCATGCGGGAGGACTCGCAGGCGGAGCGCGACCTCGCTCTGTTCATGGACATCGTTCTGCTGTCCAAATGCGCCGAGCTGTGGGTATTTGGAAGCACTATCTCAAAAGGCATGGGCATGGAGATCGAGAAGGCAAAGCGTAAAGGGCAGCCCATTCGCTACTTTACCGATGATTGTAAGGAGGTACAAACGAAATGAATGAATTGATCCCGATCCAATATGAAAACGAGAACCCCACCGTCAGCGGGCGAAAGCTTCACGCTGCGCTCGAAATAGGCTCGGAATACGCGAAATGGTTTGAAAGGATGTGTGAATTCGGCTTTTACGAAGGAAAAGACTATTCGTCATTTTTGACGAATAGGTCTGACGGGCTTCCTGGCAAACCCAAGACCGATCACGCGATCGCCATCCCGATGGCGAAGGAGATTTGCATGCTCCAGCGCACCGATAAAGGTAAGCAATGCCGCGCTTATTTTATCAGCTGCGAGGAAGCATGGAACTCGCCGGACAAGATCATGGAGCGCGCGCTGCAGATCGCGCACCGGCGCGCCATCGAGGCGGAGCGTCGCATCTTCGGTTTACTTGAGGAGAAGGAAACGCTCGAAATCGCGTTGAATGAGTCGATCCAGTTTTACACGGTGGCGAAATATAACGGCGCGTTCAAAAAGGGCTGGACGTTGGCGCAGTGCCAGTTGATCGGCAAACAACTCTCGGCGTATTGCCACGCGCGCGCCATACAGATTCGAAAATGTGAAACCAACGATGAACGCTTTGGAACGGTGAACAGCTATCCCATTTCTGCCTGGGAGGCTTTCATGGAGGTTGGATTATATGCGTAATTTGCCCGTTGCATTTGGCAATAGCTGCTTTGCCAAGACATGGCCGAATAAAACGATCGCCTTTGATGAGCTCTGCGCGCGGTTGGAACAGACCATCCGCACGACGGAATCCGTGGAGGAATACCAGAAGATGCCGAAAGCAGAGCGCGATCGCATCAAAGATAAGGGCGGGTTCGTCGGAGGTCAGCTGCGCGACAATCGTCGCAAGCGTGAGTACGTGACTTGCCGTTCTATGTTAACTCTGGACTGCGACCATGCGGACGCCGGATTCATCGCCCGCTTTCTCTCCGGTTGCAAGTACACGGCCTGCCTATACACGACACATGGCCATACGCCGGAAGCGCCGCGCGTCCGCGTCATCGTACCCATGACCCGAGACGTCACCCCAGATGAGTTCGTCGCCATTTCACGTTACTTCGCCGATGAATGGGGCATCGACCAGTTCGACGAGTGCTCGTATCGTCCGCACCAGCTCATGTATTGGCCGACCACCCCGGCTAACGGCGAATATGTGTTTCAGCGCGTCGACGGCGCGTGGCTCGACCCGGATGTCTATCTCGCGGCGCACCCGAACTGGAAAGACTGTTCCTTGCTACCGACCTCTTCCCGTGAGAGCGCTGTTCGTGAAGGCAGCAAGAAGCCGCAAGAGGATCCGTTCGAAAAGCGCGGCGTTGTCGGGGCGTTCTGCCGTGCCTATACCATCGAGGAAGCCATGGAAACGTTTCTTCCGGACGTCTATGAACCCAGCGTCATGGACGGGAGATTCGACTATATCCCCGCCGACAGTAGCGCGGGCGTTGTCGTCTATGACGGGAAGTTCGCGTACAGTCACCATGCCACCGACCCGGCATGCGGAAGGCTGCTGAACGCTTTTGACCTCGTCCGGCTCCATCGATTTCGTGACCTCGACGATAAATGCCCGCTCGATACGCCCATCGGTAAGTTGCCGTCGTTCTCCGCTATGAGCGAGTTCGCAATAAAGGACGAGCTTGTCAAGAGCGTATTCGCGGAGGAGCGCAAAGCGCAGGCGGAACAAGAGTTCGCTGACGAAGACTGGGAAAACGCCCTCGAACTTGAAAAGAACGGTCGCGTCAAGGATACCCTCGATAATATCGTGCTGATCCTTGACAACGACCCTAAGCTTGCGGTCATAGGGTACAACGAACTGAAAAGCACAATCGACTTCCTCGCTCGACCCGCATGGCAGCCGATCAAATATCCGACCTGGACGGACAATGACACGTCGCAGCTACGAGTGTATTTGAGCGA
>JBDKRF010000155.1:0-1535 GCA_039683525.1 Clostridiaceae bacterium | reverse complement strand
CAACATCGAGCAGCAGTCGGTGGAGTTTGTGAAATACACCCTCGACCCCTGGGTCGTGCGTTGGGAACAGAGCATGTGCCGGGTACTGTTCAGCGAGAGTGAAAAGCTGACGTATTTCATTAAGTTCAACGTAGATGGACTTTTGCGCGGTGACTACGCCTCCCGCATGACTGGATATGCAACCGCGCGGCAAAACGGTTGGATGAGTGCGAACGACATCCGCGAACTGGAGAACCTCGATCGCATCGCACCTGATCTTGGCGGGGATTTGTACCTGATCAACGGGGCCATGACGAAACTCGAGGATGCGGGGGTGTTTGCCAACGCAACAAAGAAGGAGGATTCCGCTTGAATAGAAGATTCTGGAACTGGGTGCGACACGAGGACGGCACACGAACATTGACATTGAACGGCACGATCGCCGAAGAGAGCTGGTTTGAAGACGACGTCACACCAAGGATGTTCAGGGACGAACTGAGCGCCGGAACGGGTGACGTTGTTATCTGGATCAACAGCCCGGGCGGCGACTGCGTCGCGGCGAGCCAGATCTACACCATGCTCATGGATTACAAAGGGCATATCACGGTCAAGATCGACGGAATTGCGGCTTCTGCCGCGTCGGTCATCGCCATGGCGGGTACCGAGGTGCTCATGGCTCCTACGAGCTTGCTCATGATCCACAACCCGTTGACGGTGGCGATCGGCGACAGCGAAGAAATGCAGAAAGCCATCGCCATGCTGGATGAGGTCAAGGAGAGCATCATCAACGCATATGAGTTGAAAACGGGCATGTCCCGCGCGAAACTCGCTCACCTCATGGATGCGGAAACGTGGATGAACGCAAACAAAGCGATCGAGCTTGGCTTCGCGGATGGTGCTCTGGCGGATGAGAAGAAACAAACGAAGCACGACGATGTGATGTTCAGTTTTTCTCGCCGCGCGGTCACAAATTCGTTGCTGAATAAGCTGCAGCGAAAACAGGCGAGCAAACCGCCCGATACGCTGGCGGCCCCCGTTGCCCAAACAACCGAACCGAGATACCCCACGGAGCCGCTTTATCAGCGGCTCTCTTTGATTTCACATTAGGAGGAAACGAATGAATACGATTCTACAACTGCGCGAGAATCGCGCGAAGAAATGGGACGCCGCGAAAGCGTTTCTGGACGTGAAGCGTGGCACGGATGGCTTGCTCTCCGCCGAGGACGCTGGCGCATATGAAAAGATGGAGGCCGAGGTCGTCGCGCTCGGCAAAGAGGTCGAGCGACTTGAACGTCAGGCTGCGCTGGATGCCGAACTCAATAAGCCCACCGCTGACCCGCTGACCAGCAAACCCGCACAAACCAATATGGAGCAGAAGATTGGCCGCGCGACTACCGAGTATAAGAAGGCGTTCTGGAACGCGATCCGTTCCAAAAATCCCCGAACGGAGATCCTAAACGCGCTGCAAGAGGGCACTGACAGCGAAGGCGGATACCTTGTTCCCGATGAGTTCGAGCGCACACTGGTTCAGAAGCTGACGGAAGCGAACGTGCTGC
>JBDKRF010000154.1:0-13848 GCA_039683525.1 Clostridiaceae bacterium | reverse complement strand
TTATTACCGCAAGATCGCCTGGGAATACAAACGGCATCTCAACGAAAACGGCACGCTGCTGCTCGAGATCGGCAACACGCAGGCGAGCACCGCAGCCGCTCTTTTTGACGCAAAGACCAGCGTTCTCAAAGACCTCTGCGGGAACACGCGCGTACTCGTCGTGGAGGGCTAGCAAAACAATTAATTAGACACGGCATTTCAGAAAACGGACGGAGTAAATGCCCAACGCGGCAGTTGCCATGCGGACGGGCGCGAGCCGGAGCGAATCAATAGGCTCGTATGGTCGGAGGAATCATGATAGATAAACTACAGGGAATCAAACAACGCTTTGATTTTCTCTCGGAGAAGCTCGCATCACCAGACGCGATGGCGGACAAAGATGCCTGGCGTGAGATGGTCAAGGAGCGGGCGTCTCTGGAAGAGATTGTCGCGGCGTTTGACGAATATTGCGCGGCACAAAGCGCGCTGGATAACTGCAAGGCCATGCAAAACGAGCATCTCGACAGCGAGATGAAAGAGCTGGTGCACGCGGAGATCGAGGAACTCGAAACAAAGCTGGATGCACTGGGAAAACAGCTTCGTATTCTAATTTTACCGAAAGACCCAAACGACGAACGGGATGTCATTCTGGAGATTCGCGCGGGAACCGGCGGAGACGAAGCGTCGCTCTTTGGCGCGGATCTGCTGCGCATGTATCTGCGTTATGCCGAACGCAACGGCTATAAGGTGGAGCATCTCTCCAGCAACATGACCGACATGGGCGGGGTCAAAGAAGTTGTACTCTCCATCGGCGGCAAGCACGGCGCATACAGCCGTTTGAAATTCGAAAGCGGTGTCCACCGCGTGCAGCGTGTACCGGAGACGGAGTCGCAGGGACGCATTCACACCAGCGCGGCGACAGTGGCGGTGCTGCCCGAGATCGACGATGTGCAGATCGACATCAAAGAGACCGATCTTCGCATCGATACCTTTCGCAGCAGCGGCGCGGGCGGACAGCACGTCAACAAGACCGAGAGCGCCATACGCATCACCCATCTGCCGACCGGAATGGTCGTTTCCTGTCAGGATGAAAAGTCCCAATTGAAAAACAAAGAGCAGGCGATGCGCGTTCTCAAGAGCCGCCTGTACGATTATTACGCAGGCCAGCAGGCGGAGCAGCGCGCAGGTGCGCGTAAAAGCCAGATCGGTTCCGGTGATCGCAGCGAGAGAATCCGCACTTATAATTTTCCACAAGGGCGTGTAACAGATCATCGCATCGGACTGACGCTGTATAAGCTGGAAGCATTTATCGACGGTGATATGGACGAGATGCTGGATGCGCTGAGCGTCGCCGAGCGCAGCGAATTGCTCGCCGGAGAGTCGGATTGATATGAAACACAATGAGGAAGACATGCCCGCGTTTGACACCGAGGTGATCAACACGATCCGGCAGGAGGAAGCGGGAACCATACAGGGTGCAAAGCTGATTCAGGCGGGCGAACTTGTCGCATTCCCGACCGAGACGGTCTACGGCCTGGGCGCGGATGGATTAAACGGGGAAGCCGTCGCGAAGATCTTCGCGGCGAAGGGCAGACCCGCGGATAACCCGCTGATCGAACACGTTGCCAAAAAGAGCGATGTGCGGCAGCTTTGGAGCAGAATACCAAAGCAAGCCCCGATCTTGATGGATACCTTCTGGCCGGGTCCTCTCACACTGGTCGCGCCAAAGAGCGACATCGTACCCGACGAGGTCACCGCGGGGCTCGACACGGTAGCCGTGCGCATACCGCAAAATAAGACCGCACGCGCTTTGATCGCAAAATCGGGCGTTCCCATCGCGGCGCCGAGCGCAAACCGCTCCGGCAGACCCAGCCCGACAACGGCGCAGCATGTGCTGGACGATCTGGGCGGCAGAATTCCGCTGATCCTCGACGGAGGACCTTGTAAATACGGCGTGGAGTCCACGGTGCTCTCGCTCGTCGGCGAACCGACGATCCTGCGTCCCGGCGCGATCACGCGGGAGATGCTGGCGGCACTGATCGGCGAAGTTCGCGTCAGCGCAAGCATTCTCAACCCGATGAAGGCGGGCGAAGTCGCAGCCTCGCCAGGTATGAAATATCAGCATTACGCGCCGAACGCCGAGGTGATCGTGGTTCTAGGCAGCCCCGAACAGACGGCAAAACGCATCAACGCGCTGTATCGCGAGGCGGAGGTAAATGGCAAGTCCGTCGAGATCGCCGCGACGGAGCAAACGAAGTCGTTTTACCGCGGCAAGCGCCATCTGGTGCTTGGCGATCGAAACGAACCGGAGACGCTCTGCGCAAGTTTGTTTTCCGCTCTGCGGGAGATGGACAAACGATGCGAGCTGATTCTCGCCGAGGGAATCCCGGCGGAAGACGAGGGGCTTGCGTACATGAATCGCCTCCTGCGCGCGGCAGGATTTCATGTAATCGACGCGACCAAAGAACTGTAAATTGAGTCTTCAAACAGATTTGAGATAGAACGCGAAACCCTGCGGAGAGAGAAAGGAAGAGAGAAGAAATGAAGATCGGCATCGGTTGCGACCACGGCGGCTTTGACCTGAAAGAAGCCATTGTCGCTTATTTACGCGAAGAGGGGCATGAGGTCAAGGACTTCGGCTCTTACGATAAAAACAGCATCGATTATCCCGACTACGTCTTTCCGGTTGCGGAGGGCGTGGCGCGCGGCGAGTTTGATCGCGGCATCGTCATCTGCACCACGGGCATCGGCGTGAGCATCGCCGCAAACAAAGTTCACGGCATCCGTTGCGCACTGGTCACCGACGAATATTCGGCAAAGATGACGCGCGAACACAACGACACCAACATGTTAGCGCTCGGCGCAAATGTTACCACAGTCATGCGCGCAAAGGGCATTGTGGATATCTGGCTGGACGAACCGTTCTCCCACGGCGAACGTCACCAGCGCAGAATCGATAAAATTTCGGCTTACGAAAAAACGCACTAAGGAGGCTCACCCATGTCAAGAGTTATCACCATCGACCACCCGCTCGTGCAGCATAAGCTTTCGCTGCTGCGCGACAAAGACACCGGCAGCAAGGCGTTTCGTGAACTCGTATACGAGCTTGCAATGCTCATGGCTTACGAAGTCACGCGCGATCTCGAGCTCAAGGAGATCGAAATCGAAACACCAATCTGCAAAACCACCGTGCAGACGCTCGCAAACGAGAAGATCGCGGTCATCCCGATACTTCGCGCAGGCCTCGGCATGGCGGACGGCATCATGAGCCTGATCCCCAATGCAAAAGTGGGGCACATCGGCCTGTACCGCAATCCCGATACGCTGATGCCCACCGGCTACTATTGCAAGCTTCCGCAGGACATCGCAGAGCGCGAGACCATCATCGTTGACCCGATGCTCGCAACCGGAAACTCCGGCATTGAAGCGATTCACATCCTCAAGGAGAACAACGTCTCGAGCATCCGCTTCGTGAGCCTGATCGCGGCACCCGAAGGCCTCAAGGCCATGCAGGCAGCGCATCCTGATGTGGACATCTATGTCGCGCACATCGATGAGAAGCTCAACGAGCACGGCTATATCGTGCCCGGACTTGGCGACGCGGGCGATCGCCTCTTTGGTACCAAATAAGCACTGAGTCACCTTAAGATCCAATACGCAGGCATACGGCAGACATCAACCGGCCGTGTGCTCTGCGTTTTCTTTTTTTTAACCGGGAAATGAAATTTGTTATGCAAAAAATGAATAAAAAATTACGAAAATCGCTTAATTATATTGTCTATCGAGAAGCGCATATGGTAAGATCGAACTAACACAAATCAATGCTTACCAAATAACGACCAAAGCAACTGATCCTAAATGATCTAAAAGGAAATTTGATACGGAGGAAACGCATGCGATCGGTCATCGAAGAAATCGCCAAGGCAGAGCAGCAAGCGGAAGAAATCCGCCAAAATGCAGCCGCACAGGCGCGAGAGCTTACGCTGCAAGCAAAGGAAGACGCGCAAAAGGCGCTCTCTCGATTAGAGAGCGAAGAACGCGAGACCTTACAGGCGGAGCTGGAGCAGGCGAAGCAGGAAGGCGAGCGCCTCTCAAGCGAGATGCGTGCGCAACTGGAGCGGGAAGCAAATGCGCTTTGTGAAAACGCGACCAATCGGCTGGAGAAAGCGGTATCCTATCTCGTAGATAAGGTGACGAAAACGGCATGATCGTTTCTATGAAACGGATGACGCTCGTCGCACACAAAGACGACGAAGCGGCAATCTTAAACGCCTTGCAGGCGATTCGCGCGGTTGAAGTAATTTCAAGCGGACAGGACAACACGGCACAGGCCACGCTTGAGCGCGCGCATGCGCGCGTGCATGCGCTGGATTCCGCACTCAAAAGCATAAAGCCATATTCCACAAAAAAGGCGATTCTTGCTGCTCTGAAGGAAGCAAAAGCGGAGGAGCTCTTTGACATGCTTCCTGAAGCGACCGCGCTCTCGGAGCGTCTCAATATGCTTAACCGTGAGCTTGCAGCGACTAAGTCGGAGATCGACAAAAACGAGACGCTGATCAGCACACTCCGACCATGGAGCGCATTTCCCGCAGATATGCAAGCGTATCAGAACAGCAAACGCATCAAATATTTCACGGGATTGATCGCCTCCGCGGATGTGGAAAAGCTCGAAAACATCGACGCTACGGCGGAGTATCAGCTCTTCAACGAAGGGTTAGAGCGCACCTGCGTCGTTGCCTGCCCGACGGAGGAAGCAAAAAGCGTATCCAATTATCTCAAATCGCTGGAGTGGACAGATTTTGTCTTTCCGAAGATGCCGGGCACACCCGCAGAGGCGATGGAGGAGCTATCCGAAAAGAACCGCACGCTGACCGCGAGAAAGGTTGAGCTTGAGGCTGCAATCAGCGACGCGGCAACGGGACAGGACGTGCTTGTTGAGGGTGCATATGACGCAGCTGTGATCGAGCGGGATCGCGCACGCGCCGCCGCAGAGTTGCAGCGCTCGGACGCAACCTTCCATCTGGAAGGCTGGCTTCCCGCTGATCGTCAAGCCAATGTGGAACAAGCTGTTTCGAAGGTGACCGATGCGTTTTATCTCGACGTGCGCGAACCGGAGGAGGATGAAGTTCCGCCTTCCTATGTTGAGAACAACGCATTTATATCCCCGTTTGAACAGGTGACCAATCTTTATTCGCGGCCGGATCCCAAGGGAATTGACGCAACTCCGTACATGGCGCCGTTTTACGTGCTGCTTTTCGGCATGATGCTCAGCGACACGGGCTACGGGCTTGTCCTATCTTTACTCTGTTTTCTCTTTCTCAAACTCAAAAAACCGACCGGCGGCGCGGCTGGCTTTGCCCGCGTACTGTTTTGGGGCGGGCTTTCGACGGTTGTCTGGGGTGTGCTGATCGGCACCTTCTTCGGTATGGATTTCGATGTGCTGTTTGGCACGGTCGACAAATTCCCACTGATTCTGGACCCCATGACGGACCCCATCGGTATGTTGATCATCTGCTTCGGGCTGGGTTTCCTGCACGTATTATTTGGACTTGGTTTGAAGATGAAGATGGCGTTCTCACGCGGAGACTGGAAAACGGCAGTGTATGATACGCTCTCTTGGGTGTTCGTGCTGATCGGGCTTGTCGTCTTCGGCGTTGGCAGCGCGATTGCCGGTGTACCCGCGATCATCGGAAAAATCGGGATGTACATGGCGATTCTTGGCGCTGTAACCCTGCTGCTCTTTAAAGGCAGGGAAGCAAAGAATCCCGTCGGCAGAACTGCGCAGGGATTGTTTGAGCTCTACCAGATCTCCGGTTATCTTTCAGATATCCTGTCGTATTCGCGCCTCTTCGCGCTCGGCGTGGCGACGGGCGTTATCGCGACGGTGTTCAACGACCTTTGCAGCATGCTGATGACGTCGCCCAATATTTTCCTAAAGATACTCGGCGTAATCATCGGCAGTGCGTTACTTGCTGCGCTGCACGCATTCGGTCTTGCGATCAATACCTTGGGTGCGTTTGTGCACACAGCAAGATTGCAATACGTTGAGTTCTTTGGTAAGTTTTACGAGGCGGGCGGCAGAGCGTTTCAACCGCTGGGCTACCGTACAAAGCATGTGCGCATCACAGATGGAGCGCCGTCCGTCGGGAAATAATGGATTTATCTCGGACAATCAGCATACAACATCAATCATATTATCCAAATCATGAAACGATAGTACTTGAAGGAGGATTTCACTGATGGAAATCAATTGGGGCATCGTATTGGCGGCGGCGGCCGCGGTTCTCTCGGCGGCAATGGCAGGCGTAGGCAGCGCAATCGGCGTCGGCATGGCGGGTCAGGCTGCGGCTGGTGTCGTATCCGAAGATCCGGACCGCTTTGGTTCGTGCCTACTGTTGCAGCTTCTGCCGGGCACACAGGGCATTTACGGCCTCCTGATCGCGTTTGTTATCGCGACCAAAGCGGGCCTTCTCGGCGGAGCTGCGCAGGCGGTCACCGTCACCAACGGACTCAACCTGCTCTTTGCCGCTTGCCCGGCGGCGTTCGGCGGTTGGCTTTCCGCTATTGCGCAGGGCAAGGTTGCCGTTGCCGGCATCAACCTCGTCGCAAAGAAGCCGGAAGAATTCGGCAAAGCGATGCTCATGACCGTCATGGTTGAAACCTATGCGGTTCTGTCGCTGCTGATCTCTTTCCTGCTCGTCAACGGCGTCAAGATTGGATAAGAAACAGGTTTTGCATGATAAGGAGCAGCCAATGGCTACAGTTACCATCTCCGGAACCAATAAGCTCGCCGAGCGCATCGTAGCAGATGCCGAGGAGGAAGCGCGCGTCATTCGTGAACAGACGCAAGGCGTCATCAGCGGCATTCTAACGGAACGCGATAAAGCCGAAACGTTGCGCCATGCGGAGCTCAAGAGCCAGCGCGAAGCCGCGATAACGAGCCTCATCGGCGGTTACCGCACCCGCGCCTCACTCGACGCTAAGAAGGACGCGCTTGCTAAAAAGCGCACGGTGATCGACGCCGCTTTTACGCGAGCGTATGACGCTGTGCTTTCGTTAACGGGCAACGAAAGAAAAGAGATCTGCGCGCACATGATTCAGGCGCATGCGGAAGGCGGCGAGACGGTTCTGCCCGCCAAGTCAGATCGTGCCGCGATGGCGGCAATTGTTACCGCCATGCCGGAGAAGAAGCTGACGCTCTCGAAGGATGACGCGGCAATCGACGGCGGGTTTATCCTGCTGGGCGATGGCTACGAGAAGGATTGCTCCTTCCGTTCGCTTCTCGATACCGTACGCAACGCGGAAGAAACCGCGGTCTATCAGCTGCTCTTCGACTGAGCGGAGGGAGGGTTTCATGCCACAGCCAAGCTACGCCTATGCTTGCGCGCGCATCAGCGCGCTGGAAAAGTCGCTCTTTGGCAAAGACGCCATCCGCCGCATGGCAGAGGGTTCGCTGGAAGACGCGCTCAGGCAGCTTTCCGACGCGAAGTATGGCAACTTGCCGGACGCGACGGGAGAAGACACGGAGCGCATGATTGAGTCCGTTCGAAAGCAGACCGCACAGACGATTCGCGAGCTTTCGCCGGATTCCAAACTGACGGATTTATTTTTATTGCAAACGGACGCGCAGAACCTCAAGGTTCTGATCAAAGCGCGGCTGCTTGGTAGCGCGGATGTCGCCTGGCTGGAAGGCGGGCTCATTAGCCACGAACAGCTTAGCGCAATGGTGTCCAACGCAAAATACGACCTGCTGCCTGATGAGATGAGTGAGGCTATGAATCGCCTGGAAGCGAAGCTCAAGATTTCGCAGGAGCCGCAGCTCGTCAGCGTCTACGCTGATTATGGCTACCATGCGCATTGTCTCCACGCGTCAGGTTCGATCAAGGAGCCGTTTGTACGGCAGTATTTTTCGGCATTGTGCGACTTTAACAACGTCATCACCTTCCTTCGCATGCGCGCGATGGGTGCGCAAAAGGAAGACTTGAAAGAAGTACTGCTGCCCAATGCCGGCGTTCAGGGCGATGCACTGATTGCGGCCTACGAGCTCTCTGCCGAGACGCTGAACAAGGCGATCTCTACAAGCGTCGCGAAAAGCGCGCTACAGGAAGGCCTGAATCGCATGCTCGCAAGCGGCAGCATCTCCATGCTGGAAAAAGCACGGGATGACTATCTGCTCTCACTCGTCAAGGATCACCGTCACGAGAGCATGACGATATTCCCGATCGTCGGGTATCTATTGGCGAAGGATCGCGAGGCGAAAGCCGTCCGGCTGATTCTGACCGTCAAGCGAAACAAACTCGACGACGCAATTATCGCGGAAAGGTTGAGGGAACTCTATGGCTAAGATTGGCGTCATTGGAGACCGCGACTCCGTATTGCTTTTCAAAGCGGTTGGGCTGGACGTGTTTTTTGAGGATGAGGGAGAGCACGCAAACCGCACGCTCCATCGCCTCGCGAGAGAAGGCTACGTTACCGTATTTGTTACCGAAAAGCTTTTTACAGCGTGTGCGGAGACGATTGAGGAGTTTAAGGGGCAGGCGTATCCCGCCATCATACCGATTCCGGATAACGCGGGTTCGCGCGGAATCGGCGAAAAGATGCTCCGGCAAAACGTGGAAAAAGCGGTTGGTATGGACATCCTGTTCAATCGATAATTGGATCAAGCAATTCATTAGAACATTCGCGCTGCTCGGCATTTAGTCGCCAGCGCATCACCGTAAACGATTTTTACGACGACGAAAGGGTAACCAGCATGCAAGGAAGGATCATAAAGGTCTCGGGGCCGCTCATCGTAGCCGACGGCATGGCGGACGTACAGATGTACGACGTTGTCCGCGTGTCCGACAAGCATTTGATTGGAGAGGTGATCGAGCTGCGCGGCGACCAGGCCTCCATTCAGGTATATGAAGAGACGGGCGGAATCGGCCCGGGCGAACCCGTCGAGACGACGGGCGCGCCGTTATCCGTTGAGCTTGCGCCGGGCTTGATTGAGTCGATCTACGACGGCATTCAGCGCCCGCTCAACCTCATCCGCGAGCGCGCGGGGGACCGCATCACGCGCGGCATCATGGTGGATTCGCTCGACCATGAAAAGCTCTGGAAGTTTACGCCAGTCGCGAAGGTTGGCGACATGCTGCAGGGCGGCGACGTGCTTGGTACCGTTCAGGAGACCGAGGCGGTGCTGCATCGCGTGATGGTTCCGCCGAATGTTTCAGGTGAGCTCGTCTGGATCTTCGAAGGAGAGGCGAACATCGTCACCCCGATTGCGAAGATCGAAACAGGTGGGCAGGTAAGCCACATTATTGAGGTGCCCATGCTGCAAAAGTGGCCGGTTCGCAAGGGGCGCCCCTATGCCGAAAAGATCTCTCCGCGCGAGCCCATGATCACGGGCCAGCGCGTCATCGATACGCTGTTTCCGGTCGCAAAAGGCGGCACGGCTGCCGTTCCCGGCCCGTTTGGCAGCGGCAAGACGGTTGTGCAGCACCAGCTAGCCAAGTGGGCGGATGCGGACATCATCGTCTACGTCGGCTGCGGCGAGCGCGGCAACGAGATGACAGACGTTCTGATGGAGTTTCCAGAATTGAAGGACCCGCGTACAGGACTTTCGCTCATGAAGCGTACGGTCCTGATCGCGAACACCTCCGACATGCCGGTCGCTGCGCGCGAAGCCTCGATTTATACGGGCATCACGATTGCGGAATACTTCCGCGACATGGGCTATAAGGTCGCCATCATGGCGGACTCCACCTCCCGCTGGGCGGAAGCGCTCCGCGAGATGAGCGGGCGCCTCGAAGAAATGCCCGGTGAAGAAGGATACCCTGCGTATCTTTCGAGCCGTCTTGCGGAGTTTTACGAGCGCGCGGGCGCGGTGAAAACCATCGGTAGTGACGGGCGCGAAGGCGCGGTCTCCGCTATCGGAGCGGTTTCCCCTCCGGGCGGCGATATCTCCGAGCCGGTCTCGCAGGCGACCCTGCGTATCGTCAAGGTGTTCTGGGGGCTTAGCAGCAAGCTGGCATATGCCCGACATTTTCCGGCGATCGACTGGCTACAGAGCTACTCGCTCTACCTCGATCGACTCGAAGGCTGGTTCAATCAGAACGTAGCTCCCGACTGGTCGAGCCTCGTACAGCGCACGATGGCGCTGCTCCAGGTAGAGAGCGAACTGGACGAAATCGTCCGTCTCGTCGGCATCGACGCGCTGTCCTTCCGTGACCGCTTGACGCTCGAGAGCACACGCAGTATTCGCGAGGATTATCTGCATCAAAACGCATATCACGAGGTCGACACGTATTCTTCACCGAAAAAGCAGTATTTGATGCTCAAGGTTATTCTCGCATTCTATGACAAGAGCCTCGTTGCCTTGCAGGAGGACGCACCGTTTAGCAAACTGGTCAAAATGCCGGTGCGCGAAAAGATCGGCCGTCTGAAGTATGTGCCGGAAGAAGACGTACAGGCGCAGTATGAGTTAATTCTGTCGGAGCTGGAAAGCCAGATCCGCGCGCTGACGGAAGGAGGCGAACAGCATGCGTAAGGAATACAAAACCATTCGCGAGGTGGTTGGCCCGCTGATGCTCGTCGAGCAGGTTTCGGGCGTGAAGTATGACGAGCTCGTTGAAATCGAGCAGGCAGACGGAAAGATTCGCCGCGGCCGCGTGCTGGAAATCGACCGGGATAAAGCGCTGGTGCAGCTCTTTGAAGGCTCGCAGGGCTTACAGATCAGCACCTCGAAAGCGCGCTTCTTAGGGAAATCCATCGAGCTGGATGTGGCGCCCGATATGCTGGGCCGCATCTTTGATGGCATGGGCAAGCCCATCGACAAAGGGCCCGCGCTGATTCCAGAAAAGCATCTCAACATCAATGGAACGCCGATGAATCCCGCCGCGCGCGACTACCCCAGCGAGTTTATTCAAACGGGTATCTCCGCCATCGACGGACTCAATACGCTGGTTCGCGGCCAGAAGCTGCCGGTGTTCTCCGGTTCGGGATTGCCGCACGCAAACCTCGCGGCGCAGATTGCGCGTCAGGCGCGGGTGCTGGGTTCCGACGAGAAGTTCGCCGTCGTGTTCGCCGCGGTCGGAATCACGTTTGAAGAAAGCGACTTTTTCATCAGCGATTTTAGAAAGACCGGCGCGATCGAGAAGACGGTGACGTTCATCAACCTCGCAAACGATCCCGCCATTGAGCGCATCGCAACCCCGCGTATGGCGATCACCGCTGCGGAATACCTCGCTTATGAATTGGGCATGCACGTGCTGGTCATCATCACGGATATCACCAACTACGCCGAGGCGCTGCGTGAAGTGAGTGCCGCGCGCAAAGAGGTTCCGGGTCGCCGCGGCTATCCCGGCTATCTCTACACCGACCTTGCGAGCATGTATGAGCGCGCGGGCAGAATTATAGGCAACGCGGGCTCGATTACGATGATTCCGATTCTTTCCATGCCGGAGGACGACGTGACGCACCCGATCCCTGACTTGACGGGCTACATCACGGAAGGACAGATCATCCTCTCGCGCGAACTCTACCGCAAAGGATTTACGCCGCCAATCAACGTGCTGCCTTCGCTTTCGCGGCTCAAGGATAAGGGCATCGGCAAAGGCAAAACGCGCGAAGATCACGCGGACACAATGAACCAGCTCTTCTCTGCGTATTCGCGCGGGAAAGACGCAAAAGAGCTCGCCGTCATCCTTGGCGATGCGGCGTTGAGCGACACCGACAAGCTTTACGCGAAGTTCTCTGACGCGTTTGAGCAGGAGTATGTCTCACAGGGCTACTACGCAAACCGCACAATCGAGGAGACGCTCGACCTCGGCTGGAAGCTCTTAAGCATCCTGCCAAAGTCGGAACTCAAGCGCATCAAGGATGTATTCATTGAGAAGTATTACCCCAAGGAGGCGTAGCCGATGGCCGCGATCCAGGTAAAACCGACCCGCATGGAACTCAGCAACCTGAAGAAACGCAAAAAGGTTGCGGTTCGCGGACATAAGATGATGAAGGATAAGCGGGACGAGCTCGTCCGCCGCTTCATCGAATTCGCCCGACAGAATCAGGCACTCCGCGCGGAGGTGGAAGAGAAGCTCTCCCGCGCGATGAAGAGCTTTGTGCTTGCGCGCGCTTCCATGAGCGGTGCCGAGATTGAGGAAGCGCTTATGTATCCCGCGCGCGCCGCTGAGGTGACCGCCGGCATTCAGCAGGTGCTCTCCATTCAGGTGCCGAAGATTTCGATCTCCACACAGGAAGGGTTCACCTATCCTTACGGATTTGCGACCACGAGCGCGGACCTCGACCTCTCGGTGCAGCTTCTGGCGGAAGTGCTGCCGCTCTTGGTGCAGCTTGCTGAGATCGAAAAAGCGTGCGGCAGACTTGCGGACGAAATCGAGAAGACGCGCCGCAGGGTCAACGCGCTGGAGTACGTCATGATACCGCAGATTACGGAAGCGATTCGCCGCATCCAGATGAAGCTGGACGAAAACGAGCGCGGCAACCTCACGAGATTGATGAAGACCAAAGAAATGCTACAGCAGCAAAAGGCATAATCGCGCTCCATTTGTTCTAATGCTTTCAGAGTGTGCTATACTAGTCACAATGTTTTTGTGAGAGGTAGCGCATATGGATCTGGAAACGCTCGTAAAAGAGCATGGATTTGCCGCTTGCTTCGTGTTCACAACCGAACCGTTTGTTTACTATGAGCGCCGTTTGCAAGACGGCGCTTTGCATTCAGCCGGAACCGACTTGACGAAGGATGTTTCGAAGCAAGCGCCGTGGGCAAACGCGATCATCGCACTCATCTACGCGTATCGGCCGTTTACGGAGGACATCCCCGTTTCAGGAAACTATCCTTCCAGTAACGCCGCGTACCACGCGTCAAATAAGCTCATGACGAAGCTGCGTTCAGAGGGCGTGAAGATTGAGCGCGGGTATGTACCGATACGCGAGCTCTTGACGCGATCCGGCATAGGAACCCCGCTCAAGAACGGGCTGACCTACATTCCTGGATTCGGTACACGCTACGCGGTGCAGACGCTGTTTGCCAACCTGCCGGAGCCCAGGTATACCCCGTATCAAAACCCGGAACCCGCGCGCTGCGAAAGCTGCCACGCCTGTGAGCGGATTTGCCCAAGCGGCGCGATCGGCGAACGCGGCTATGACTACAAAGCCTGCGCGCGCGCCTACATGGGCGGCGACCCGATGGAAGACTGGGTGATGGATGCGATGACCTGCATCCTCGGATGTGAACTGTGCCAGAAGGTTTGCCCGTATAATCTCGGTATTGAGCCGATCTCCGCTATGCCGGACGCGTTTCGGCTGGAGGAGATTTTAGCGGGGCATATCAAGCCCGTACTCCAGATCGTCGGCAACAATTTAAATAAACAGGGAAGAATCATTCAGCACGCATGTGTCATCGCGGCAAAGCAGGGCAGGAGCGACCTCGTTTCGCTGATCGAGCCGTGGCTAACGGACGAACGGGAAGGCGTGCGCGTCGCGGCAAACTATGCGCTGAGGAAACTTCTTGGCACGGAAACACTGCCTCGATAATTTCGCATTCCTTTCATGCGTGCGCCTCAAAATTCGTTTGGATTTCTCGGCGCAGTATGGTACAATCTTCTGGTAAACCAGTTTGCCGCGCTAAGCGGGGAGTTAGCGGTGCCCTGTACCTGCAATCCGCTACAGCAGGGTGGAAATCCCGTTCCCCGGCAAGCGTCTGTGGGATCAGATCCCGATAAGGGGTGTTGAGCGTCGGGTCCCGTGCAATCGCAGGCCGTGAACCATGTCAGGTCCTGACGGAAGCAGCATTCAGCGGATAGAGCGATGTGCCGCGGAGCAGCCTGAAAGGAGCAACCTGTCGGAGCGTCGCCCGGAGGCGTGTTT
>JBDKRF010000153.1:0-2747 GCA_039683525.1 Clostridiaceae bacterium | reverse complement strand
TGTGTTTGTTCGTCTGCCCGAAGCACATTATCGTACTCAGCGCTGCCACTAACGCCAAGGGATATCATCCCGCGACGGTGGAGCGCTATGAGGAATGCACCGGCTGCGCAAGCTGTGCGCGGATGTGCCCGGATAGTGTGATCACCGTGGAAAGGGGCTGAGTGCGCGTGGCAAAAGAACTCTGGAAAGGGAACGAAGCGGTGGCGGAGGCCGCCATCCGCGCGGGCTGTCGCTATTTCTTCGGCTACCCGATTACCCCGCAAAACGAAATTCCCGAATACTTCGCCCGCCACATGCCGGAACATGACGGCGTGTTTGTGCAGGCGGAGAGCGAAGTTGCGGCGATCAATATGACCTACGGCGCGGCGGGCTGCGGTGTACGCGTAATGACGTCCTCCTCCTCGCCGGGCATCAGCCTCAAGCAGGAGGGCATCTCTTATCTCGCGGGCGCGGAGTTGCCGGTCGTCATCGTCAACATGATGCGCGCGGGTCCCGGACTCGGCAGCATTGCGCCCGCTCAGTCAGACTATTTTCAGGCGACGCGCGGCGGCGGCAACGGCGATTATCGCACCATCGTACTCGCACCCGCGACGATTCAGGAGATGACCGATTTAACGCAGGAAGCGTTTGATATCGCGGATATCTACCGCATCCCCGTGCTGATCCTCGCGGACGGCATGATCGGTCAAATGATGGAAGCGGTGGAGTGGTCAAAACCCAAGGCGCGAAAGCTGCCGAAAAAGACCTGGGCCACCGACGGCACTAGAAACGAACGCGAGCACAACATCATCAACTCACTCTTTATCGATCCCAAGGATTGCACGGAGCACAATCAAAAGCTACAGAAGAAATATGACGCGATCTCGAAAATCGAGGTGCGTTTTGAAGAATTGTATACCGATGATGCGGAGGTTTTGTTTGTCGCCTACGGTACAACGGCGCGCATTTGCCATGCTGCCGTGCTCAAGTTGCGTGAGAGCGGCGTAAAGGCGGGCGTGTTTCGCCCGATCTCGCTCTGGCCGTTTCCGGAAAAAGCGCTGTATGACTGCGCAACGCGCGAGAGCGTGAAAGCCGTCGTCTGCGCGGAGATGAGCATGGGGCAGATGATCGACGACGTGAAGATTGCGTGTAACGGCAAAAAGCCGATTCACTTCTTCGGCACGGGCGGGGGAACGTTCCCGACGCCCGCGGAACTTGTGCAGGCCGCGCTTCACGCGCTGGAAGGGGTGTGAGCAGATGGCGATTGTCTATCAGCGCTCGAAGGGGTTGACCGATGCGGAGTTTCATTACTGCCCCGGCTGTACGCACGGAGTCATCCACAAGTTGGTCGCGGAGGTGCTGGAGGAGTTGGACATCATCGGCACGACGATCGGCGTCGCTTCCGTCGGCTGCTCCGCATTTACCTATAACTACTTTTCCTGCGACATGCAGCAGGCGGCGCACGGGCGCGCACCCGCGGTTGCGACCGGCATCAAGCGCGTGTTTCCCGATCACGCGGTGTTTACCTATCAGGGCGACGGAGATCTCGCCGCCATCGGCACGGCGGAGATTGTTCACGCGGCGATGCGCGGGGAAAAGATCACCGCAATCTTCGTCAACAACGCGATCTACGGCATGACGGGCGGGCAGATGGCGCCGACGACACTCCTGGGTCAAAAGGCGACGACCGCGCCGCTTGGCAGACAAAAGGATCAGCACGGTTCGCCGATTCGCATGGCGGAGATGCTATCGACGCTCGACGGCTGCGTCTATGCGGAGCGGGTGACGGTGACCGATCCCGCAAACATCGCAAAAGCCAAGCGCGCGATTAAAAAGGCGTTTACGCTTCAGCTCGCGGGCGCGGGCTTTACGATGGTGGAGCTGCTCTCCACCTGCCCCACGAACTGGGGACTTTCACCGATCGAGGCGGTGGGCTGGCTCAAGGAGAATCTCTTGCCGGTCTTTCCGCTGGGCGTTTATGCAGACAAAGCAGATCAAAAGGAGGAGTTGGCACGATGACGCACGAAATCATCCTTTCGGGATTTGGCGGACAGGGCATCATGGCGATGGGAAAGATGCTCGCGGAGGCGGGCATGCAGGAGGGCTTGAGCGTCAACTGGCTGCCGAGTTACGGGCCGGAGGTGCGCGGCGGTACCGCGTATTGCTCGGTTTTGCTCAGTAGCGATCCGATCGTTTCTCCGCTTGTGCAGGAGCCGACGGAGATCATCGTCATGAACAAACCTTCGCTTCTGAAGTTTGAGCCGCAGCTGGTCAAAGGCGGGCTTGCGTTTATCAACAGCAGCATCGTCGAGATTCCTGCCACGCGCAGGGACATCAACGCGTTTCATGTACCGTGTCTCGAGATTGCACAGGAGCTTGGCAATCCGCGTGCCGCCAACATGGTCATGCTCGGCGCGTATATCGAGGTCACGCAGTGCCTGCATCCGCAGACGGTGGAGAAGATGCTCACGCATCTCTTCACGGGCGCAAAAGCAAACCTCGTGGCCCTCAACCGTGAGGCGCTGCGCATGGGTGCCGCAAGCATCCTAAAGGCGGCATCATAATGTATAGAACAATATTCTGTTCATTGTAATTGAATCATTGGAAGTAAAAAGGGACTGTCCAGAAAGTACGATTCTTTCCGGCAGTCCCTTCAAATTGGGGCGGGGTATCGCGGGCGGATGATATCCGCCCCTACAATCGCATAAACGGGGCTTTCCGCATTGTGAAACCGTTTGATCCGATTTAAACCTAGATTATGTTTTGTT
>JBDKRF010000152.1:0-7771 GCA_039683525.1 Clostridiaceae bacterium | reverse complement strand
TCAAACGAGACAATATCGGAGACGGTGTTGGTCGCAATGTCGTATTTCTCCAGCCCGTGAACGGAGGCAAGAATGAATCCTTTGGCGTCTCCTCTGCAAAACCAACGAAGATAATCTCTACTGTCGTCGTTGTAGCCGAGCCAGTCAGTCAACATCTTGACACTATGATCCTTTGCGTTCAGATCGATCACAGATAGGCAAAGGTTTAGAAACTCTTTGGTAGGTAAATCCGTCATGGAAAACGAATCAGATATCAGGGAAATCCCATCCAGTTGTCCAATGTCAAGTGTACGTTGGTTGAAGCTTGCGTAATTGACGGTGGTTCCTTCATTCACAACAGTAAAGTCGGTTCTTGGAACCACATGGTCATTTAGAAAGCTTGCAACTTCACGAAGTTGGACTTTCATATGATGGTTGACCTCCGCGAAGCAAATCACAACAACGTCTTGGTCAGAGACATAGAAATCCCAAACATTACCGTCTGCAACAGGCCAATTGACAGGGTATCTCACATCCTTCAGGTAATCCGCCACTTGCACTTCACCGTTTTTTCGGATGAGAAGTCTAAATTGCCGATATAATCCAGATGCATTTTCCTTGATTCCGGCAAACCCCGCATAATAGATACCGTCATCACGAACATTGATGGAGCGGATGTCTTCGACAGGAATTTCCAGCTTAACATCCTTGCCCGCGGTATCCATGCTGTAGATACCTTGCGTGCCCAGCTCGGAGGAAAGGTAATAAATCCTTCCGTCGTAATAAGCCGCCTTTTTCCCGATGGGTGATAGAGCGTCCTCTTTCAGATTCGTATAGAAGCCGACATTATCAAAGTTGTTAGCATTTGGGTCATGGGGGGCACAGCCGGAGAGGAGAAAAAAGATCAGAGAGATACTAATTAATTGAGAAATAAGACGCGGGTATCTTGTTTCAGGTCTCTGCTCGTTTCCGTTTCTCATCTTCGTTCTCCCTGCTCATTTCTCGGATTCTTTGCTGAAATAGCGTAAATACGCGAGGGTTATATTGACTATTATACCGAACAAACGTTCCAACTTCACGTGACAATATTGTAAAGAAACGAAAATAAAAAGCCGCACCTTGTCGGGTGCAGCTCAGAACGCTCAGGAAAATCATTTTTTATTTTCTCGATCTGCCCTTGTTGCGCTTTTTTGCGCCGATGGTACCGGGCTTGGGGTCTGAGGCGCGCTCCAGCGCTTCCTCGCCGGAGAGCTTGCGGATTTCGTCCCGCAGCTTTGCCGCATGCTCGAATTCCAGCTCCCGTGCCGCCGCGCGCATCTCCTCGGTGAGCACCTTAACCCGCGCCGCTTTTTCCTCTGCGCTCATGTCGTCGCCCGTGTCCGCGACCTTCTTTGTGATGAGCAGCGTTGCGCGGATTGCCTTTTTGATGCTCTGCGGCGTGATGCCGTGCTCCTCGTTAAACGCCTTTTGAATCGTCCGCCTGCGGTCGGTCTCGTCCATGGCGAATTTCATGCTGGGCGTAATCACATCCGCATAGAGGATGACCCTGCCCTCCACGTTTCGCGCCGCTCTACCGATGGTCTGCACGAGGCTCGTAGACGAACGTAAAAATCCCTCTTTATCCGCATCCAGAATCGCGACCAGCCCCACTTCAGGCAAATCAAGCCCTTCACGGAGCAGGTTGATCCCCACCAGAACGTCAAAATCGCCCAGTCGCAGATCGCGGATGATCTCCATGCGCTCGATGGTCTCGATATCCGCGTGCATATAGCGCACCTTGACGCCCATGCCGTCGAGATATTCGGTCAAGTCCTCCGCCATGCGCTTGGTCAGCGTGGTCACCAGCGTGCGGAAGCCCTTCTGCGATTGTTTCCGAACCTCCCCAAGCAGGTCGTCGATCTGTCCTTTGACGGGTCGAACCTCCACTTCTGGATCGATTAAGCCCGTTGGGCGAATGATCTGCTCCACAATCTGCGTAGAACGCTTCATCTCGTATTCCGCGGGCGTCGCGGACACGCAGATCATCTGCGGAATTCTCCCCTCAAACTCCGGAAACTTCAAGGGACGGTTGTCATACGCGCTCGGAATGCGGAAGCCATAGTCCACAAGCGAGGTCTTGCGCGCGAGGTCTCCGCGATACATCGCCCCGATCTGCGGAATCGTCACGTGGCTTTCGTCCACGATCAATAAGAAATCCTTCGGGAAGTAGTCGATCAGCGTAAACGGCGGCTGACCGGGTTTTCGCCCGTCAAAATAGCGGGAATAATTCTCTATTCCGTTACAATAACCGATCTCGCGCATCATCTCGATGTCGTATTGCGTGCGTTGCTCGATTCTCTGCGCTTCGATCAGGCGATCCATGCGCTTAAACTCGTCCCGCCGCGCCAGCGCGTCGCTCCAGATGGTGTCGATCGCGGCCTCCAACTTATCGCGGCTGGTGGCATAGTGCGTCGCGGGAAAAATTGCAATATGCGCTCGCTCGCCCAGCAGCTCGCCCGTGAGCGAGTTGACATCCATGATGCGCTCGACCTCGTCGCCAAAGAACTCGACGCGGATGGCCGTGCCCGCGCTGGAGATCGGGAAGATATCCAGCACGTCGCCGCGCACGCGGAACGTACCGCGTGAGAAGTCGATGTCGTTGCGCTGGAATTGGATATCGACGAGCTTGTGTACGACTTCCTCGCGCGAGATCTGCATGCCCTTTCTCAGCGAAACGGACATGCGCATATACTCCTCCGGATCGCCCAGCGCGTAAATACAGGAGACGGAGGAGACGATGATGACGTCCCTTCGTTCGTTGAGCGAGCTGGTTGCGCTGTATCGAAGGCGGTCGATCTCTTCGTTGATCGCCGTCGTCTTCTCGATATAGGTGTCGGACGCGGGAATATACGCCTCCGGCTGATAGTAGTCGTAATAACTCACGAAATACTCCACCGCGCTGTCGGGGAAAAACTCCCGAAACTCGGAGCAGAGCTGCGCCGCAAGGGTCTTGTTGTGCGCGATGACCAGCGTGGGCTTTTGTACGCGCTCGATCACCTTCGCCATGGTGTAGGTTTTGCCGCTGCCGGTCACGCCAAGCAGCACCTGCGCCGCGTCGCCGCGCAGAATGCCCTCCGTCAGGCGCTCAATCGCCTGCGGCTGGTCACCTGCGGGTTCATATTCGGATACCAGTTTAAACTCGTTCATTTAATCTCATAGACGACGGTCTTTCCGTCGACGCGGTGTGCGTAGATGTATTCCCGTGCTTCTTCGTGCGCGGGGTGCTTGTCGTAAGCCTCGATCGCGGCGAGATCGGCAAAGGTACATGTCAGCGCGAGGTCATAGCTGCGCGCGCCGTTGTGCCAAATGTCCGCGCCCGTCTCCATTGAGAGGATTTCGGGAATTTTGCCCACCATGCCGTGCAGCTTTTCGATCACGGTCGGCAGGCACTCTTCGGGATCGCGAAACTTGAAGAGAACGATGTACTTGAGCATAGCGGGCGCTCCTTTCGTGTCGTGTGCGCAAAAAGGGATTAGAACTCGAAATCGACCGTCGCGGTAGCCGTGCGGTGCGCCTTGATGTATGCGCGGGCTTTCTCATGCTCGGGATGATGGTCGTAGATTTCGAGGTTCTCTTTCGTATCGAAGGTGACGATCAACGCAAGGTCAAAGCTGCGCTCGCTGTGCTTGAAGTCGCGCCCGGTCTCGATCGTGCGGATCTGCGGGATCGTGTCTTTCAGCGCGAGGAGCAGTTCGGAAGCTTTGGGCGCTTGCTCGTCGGGATTCTCAAACTTGGTGAATACGATGTGCTTGATCATGTCGGTTCTCCTTATTCAACTAGATAATTCTATACGGTTCGCGATCAAGAAATCTTGACCGCAATTGCGGGTTTAAAAATTCTCCTGGCAGGCGAGCATCAGCGAATCCTCCGCCTTTGCCAAGCCCTGCTTTTGATTCCACTCAATCTCAATGAAGGTATCCAGCATCTTGACGAGCTGCGCATAGCTTCTCTTCTTCGCGCTGGCTGCCGCCTTCTGCACGGGTTACGGTTTCATGCCTAGGAGCTGCGCCGCCTGCGCCTCGTTTTTACCGCGCAGCTGGCATTGCTTCACGCTGAGTACGGTTCTGACGTTTCGCGCAAAGAGCGTAGCCAAGCCCATCGCGCTCTCGGCGGGATCGTTGATCAGCTTGGCGAGCTCGCGCATGCCTTCGCGCTTGTTTCCCGCCCAGAGCTTGTCCATGATGGTGAACACCTGCACCTCACTCGGCGGGCGGACGCACGTCTCAACCGCCTTCGTCGTGACGCGGTTGCCGAAGCCGACATACGCGCCAAGCTGTAAGAGCGTGTTTTCCAGCGCGGCAAGATCCGCACCGAGATACTCGATCATGCGGTTTGCTGCGGATTCGTCCAGCACAAGCCCGTTTTCCTTCGCGCGCTTTTGTAAAAACGCGTTGAGTTGCGTGTTTTCTAGGGGGTTAAACATCACCGCGCGGTCGAGCGCCGCAATCGCCTTATACAGCGGATTGGTCAGCGGCGGCTTCCCCGGGCGTACAAACACGAGCGCTGTTGTTTCGGGCACGGACTTGACGTAGCCTTCCAGCGCGTTAGCGGTGTCCGCGTCAAACTCCTGCACCACGACCACGCGAAGCTCGTCAAAGAACGGCATCGTCTCCGCAGCCGCCTGAATCTCGGCGGGCGAAGGCGTGCGCAATACGGTGGTGTTCATGTCCCGCAGATCGGGATTCGTGCGCTCAACGACGGCCCGCACGCCTTTTCTCAGGCTATACGGGTCTTCGCCGCAAAAATAATATGCCCCGCCGAGCGGGCCGCCGACCAGCAGCGATTTCATAAAAGTCATGCCGTCCATTGCGTTATTATACCATTCTATCCGTCTCTTGCAAACGATTGTTCTTAATACTTGAAGAAAGACGACGGGAGATTTCTCTTCTTTTCTGAAGAAAAGACGCAAGTGCCTTCACCCGTTGCTCGATGCACATTTGTTCGTCCAAAATAAGTATGGTGTTAATCTTACAATTCGCATCCACAAAGTTATCCACATGCTGGGGATAACTCTGTGGATAAGTGTGGATAAAAAAGAGCCAGAACGCAAATTCCACGGAAAACCTACGCATTTTCGAGGAAGAAACCGCGGATCGACCAAACGGTTGTTCACCAAATGCACAGAGTTATCCACAATGCCCCGAAATAATTGTCAGAACCGGCTCGCACTACAACAGAAGCCAGAGCAGAATCGCCGCGTCGAACAGCAGCACCGCGACGAGCGCGCGCGTCTTCCCGTCCCGCAGAAACAGACGCGAGGCAAACACCATCGCGGTCAGCCACAACAGATACGCAATCGTGGGCGGCGCGGGCAGGTTGAGCGTGACGCTGCCGCCAAAGCGCGCCACGGCGAGGATGACGTCCAGCGAGACCCGCGCAATCCAACAGACGAGGTTCCCAAGCGGCAGCCAGAGGTAGGACAGCACCACGCCGAGAAACGCGGGGATTAAAAACACGCCTGAGATCGGAATCACGAACAGGTTTGTCACGAGCGAGAGCAGCTGCGCCTGCTGAAAGAAATAGCAGCTCGTGGGCAGTGTTCCGATCACCACCGCGGCGGAAGCGCCAAGTAGTCCCGCCGCTGTTGAACCCAGCCGCATCAACGGCTTTTGAAAGATGGGAGCAAGCAATATCATCGACAGCACGGCGATAAACGAAAGCTGAAACCCCGCGTTCCAAAGCGCGTAGGGGTTATAGAGCAGGATCAGCACAAACGAAGCGGCCAGCGCGCTGCTTGCATCCAGCCGCCGCCGGAGCGGGAACGCGAGAAGACCTACCGCGAGCATGACGCCGCTGCGCACGACGGGCGGTGAAAATGCGGTGATTGCCGCATACAGCGCGCAGAAGATCGTCACCGCGAAGAAGCGCACCCACGCGTTTCTCCGGAAAAATAGCGAAAGCGCGACCGCAAGCAGAGACACATGCAGGCCGGAGACCGACAGCAGATGCGCGATGCCCGTGTCCCGAAAGGCGGTCATCATCTCGTCGTCGATATCCGTTACATCGCCTAAGATCATGCCCTTGGCCTCTCCCGGCGCGTTGGGAAAGAGAAGCGCAATGCGATCTCCGATCGCCTCCCGCAGATGGAGCAAAAATCCGTATGCGTCCCGCGGGGATTGCCAGAGCATGGTCGCAGCTCCGCGTGCAAACGCGACGGCGTATACCTTCTGATAGCGGTCATTGAGGCGATACTTTTCGGCGGAGGCGACGACCTGTGCATCCGCCGTAATCACCTGTCCGTAGGCGGGCGGCACGGCAAAGTCGGCAAACAGTCGCAGCCTGCCGGGGACCGGCGCGTCGTTGAGGGTCGCGTCCGCAAGATAGACGCGATAGCTACCGTCCTCGCGCGACTCGGGCGTTTCGCAGATTCTGCCCTGCACCGTTCCATCACCAACGGGCACCGACGCGGGCACCGCGAGAGCCACGCGCACAAAGCCCAGCACCATACACACGAAGAACACCGCAAACATCGCCTTTTTCAGGATACGCGAGGCCAGCGCGCAGACGAGCAGCACGAGGGCCGCAATCAGCGCGCGGGTAAGCGAAAACCCGTCTCCGATGAGCAGGCCGAACAGCAGCCCGATGGCGGCAACCGCAACCGGACGTGCGTGAAACAGCGGCGGCTTTTTCGCCTCCGTTTCAACATCGCTTGGCGCGGATAAACTGGATTGTAAGGGTTGATTTTCCTGTGACATCGGGTTGAGTTAACCATAACCACTGGCGTTTGTCAACCGCATCCGTCCGCCGCGGTTGAAGGAAGATAGGCGTGGGTGTTATACTACATATGATATGAGAATTTCCCGCGATTCATTCGCGGGCGGACGGGAATGAGCACAACATGAAATGGCTGGAAATCTGCGTCTACACCACCGACGCGGGACTGGACGCGGTGACGTTTGCGTTTTCCAACGCGGGGCTCGATCAGGTGAGCATCGAGGAAAGCCACGAGCGCGCGATGGCGTTCTTAAATGAGCGCGTCGTCTACTGGGACTATGCGGATGCGGCCAAGGTCGGCGTGGACGAACCCTGCGTGAAGGCGTATGTCGCGGACGTGCCGGAGAGCCTGCCCGTCGTGGAGGACGTCAAGCGCGGCATCGCGCAACTGCGCGAAACCGATCTTGGCTACGACGCGGGGTCTCTCCAAATCGTCATCAACCGCATGGACGACGCGGACTGGGAAAACAACTGGAAAGCCTACTATAAGCCGCTCAAGATCGGCAAGCGGCTCTATGTGCTGCCCTGCTGGATTGAGGAGGTCGCGCCGGAAAACCGCGTGACGCTCAAGCTCGATCCCGGCGTGGCATTCGGCACGGGCGAGCACCACACCACAAGGATGTGCCTGGAGCTATTGGAAACCGTGGTGAAACCCGGCGACGACATGCTCGACCTCGGCTGCGGCAGCGGCATTCTCTCCGTCGCGTCGATTCTGCTAGGCGCAAAGCACGCCGTCGCGGTGGACATTGATCCCGTGGCGGAGCATGTCGCCCTCGAAAACGCCGCGATGAACGGGGTTAGCCCCGCGCAGTACGACGTGTTGATCGGCGATGTGCTCAGCGACGAAAAGCTACAGAAGAACATTCAGCGCGGCTACGACGTGGTGGCGGCAAACATCGTCGCGGGCGTGATCATCGCCATCGCGCCGTTTGCCAAGACCTGCTGCAAACCGGGAGCACCGTTTATCGTCTCCGGTATCATCGACGAGCGGGAAGACGAGGTCAAGCAGGCGCTCCTCCGCGCGGGCTTTACGATTGAG
>JBDKRF010000151.1:0-4267 GCA_039683525.1 Clostridiaceae bacterium | reverse complement strand
TATTCGCTGAGGTAGCGCTGGAGATCGACCAAAATCTCATCGGCATACTTTCGCGCGCCGTTATAGATCGCGGTTGCGTTCTCCTCCGCCTCGGCGGCGATTCCGCTCGCGCGCGTGAACGCTTCCTTATATACTTCACTCTCGCCAACGCGGTGATCAAACTCCGCCTGCGCGTCCGAGCGGATGCTGTCCGCATGCGCCTGCGCCTGGCTGAGAATGGTGTCGGCTTCCTGATGCGCCTGTTCAACGATCTCCGACGCATTTTCCTTCGCGTCCGCAATCGTATTCTCCGCCTCGGAGAGAATGCCGGTCGCTCTGCGGATATCCTCCGGAATGACGACCTTGAGGTCTTCCAGCAGATCCAGCAGGCGGTCTACTTCGACCACGCGCTTGTTGCCGCCGCCAAACTTGGAACGGGGGCTTTCCTCCAGCTCCTGCTTGATGCGGTTTATAATACTGAAAATTTTCATGGTTTGTGCGCTACTCATGGTTTTCTTAGCCTTTCTGCAATGATATTATGAATGCTGTTCGGTACGAGTCCTTTTATATTTCCGCCCATGGATCCGATTTCTCGTACGGCGCTGGAGCTTAAAAACGAATGCTCCGGCCGCGCCATAAAGTAAACGGTGTCCACATCCGGCGCGAGGTGAAGATTGAGCGCGTTGATCTGAAACTCGTACTCGAAATCCATCGTCGCGCGCAAACCGCGAATGACGTAGTCCGCGCCAATCGCATGCGCATAGTTGACCATCAGTCCATCAAAGTGCGTCACGACAACGTTCTTCATCTCTTCGGCATCCACCATGCGTTGAATCATATCCACCCGCTCCTCAACCGAGAAGGTCGGGTGCTTGGCGGCGTTGCTCAACACGCTGACATACACGCGGTCAAACATCGCAATCGCCCGCTCCAGCACATCGTGGTGTCCGATGGTAAAGGGATCAAAACTTCCGGGGTATACGCAGGTTCGCATGTTCGCCTGCCTTTCCCAAGACGCGTGCCTCATTCCGGCTTCGTCTCGTCTGCTCGTTCAAAAATCGAAATGGCGCATTTGCCATAGCGCCTCGTCTGCTTGAGTTTTGCTAGTGGCAGATCGATCGTCGGCGGCAACCTGTCCGCATGCTCCAGAAAGACACACCCCTGCTCGGTCAGCAGTCCCAGCGAAAAAATCAACTCGATCGCGACCTTTGCCGCGCCTTCGAGATACGGCGGATCAAGAAACACAAAATCAAATTGCTCGCCTGCCTGCTTGAGCTCCTTTAAGCATGTGACGTAGTCCTTGCAAACCACCTGTACGATGGAATCGAGCTGGAGCAGCTTCGCATTCTTCCGGATCAACTCCGCGCAGGCGCGGTCGTAATCGTTACAGATCACCCGCTTCGCTCCGCGGGATGCGGCCTCCAGGCCAAGGTTGCCAGAGCCTGAGAATAGATCCAGCACCGTACTGTCGGGAATGTCAAATTGGATCGACCCGAACAACGACTCTTTCACGCGGTCAAGCGTCGGGCGCGTATTGTTGCCCGCTGGTGCGTCAAACTGGCGTCCGCGTGCGCTACCCGCGATGATTCTCAATCGATCCTCCCAAGTGGTTTTTCGTGTCTTGATATGACGTCCGCGCGGAATACATCCGCATAAAAAGCCACAATAAGTTACTATAGTATAGCACCGTGGTAGAATAGGCACAAGAAAAACATCGGCTTTTACGTCTCACCTGCCCTGTTTCTCTCGAAAAATCGGTGTTTTTACGCTTACTCTTGTGCGGCTCAGCCGCCGTCTTTCAGAATCGGTCCGATGCCCGCCTGCACAAATAAATCGTATGGATTGACGTATTTGCCCTCGGGTGTAACGACGCCAAGATGCAAATGATATGCCACGCTGTTACCCGTGCTGCCGACAATGCCGATCTGCTGACCCTGCTTGACCTTGTCGCCTTCCTTGATCGAAGTCGTCATTTCAAACATATGATAATAGTGATAGACATAGCCATACGGGTCCTGAATGATCACATAGTTCCCAGGAATCGGTAGATAGCCGATATAGAGCACCACGCCGTCTGTCATGGAGAGAATCGGCGTCTTGGCGCGCCGCTTAATATCGGTGCCCATATGCAAGCGCGTTCTGCGCGAGCGCGGGTCATACCAAACGTTTTTGATCTCTCCGCCTTTGACGGGATGGATGATCGTCTTGAGGTAATCCGTCGGAAACTGATAGACCTCCACCGGCGCCATGCTGCCGTCGTCGTTATAGACGGTGTTGAAGTAATCCAGCGCGAGCTCGCCTTCCACCAGCTGGTCGTGCGTGCCTTTTCCCGCCAGCTCCTCAAAGGTCGGGTTCGGCCATTGCAGCGTGATGCCGATATACGCGTTCCCCTTCTGTTCCACCGCAAACGAATCCGCAATGGCATCCGTCATTCCTTCGCCGTAGATGTAGTAGAGCGCGGCGCATTCCCGCCAGGTAAGGCTATCCTGCGGCTGCCCCTGTGCAGTCAGTGAGATTTTCGCCGCGCGAAAGTCCTCGCTGATGCTACGCACGCACGTGGCGGAGGCCAGCTGCATGGAGCGGTTGATCGCGTCCGCCAGCGCGGTAAATGCGCTGACATTCTGCGCATAGCAATCATATATCGTCGGGTCAAAGTCCTTCGTCGTCGCGGCCCACGCCACCCAGTCCGGGCGAAGCCGTGTCTTCATCAGCCGCGCCGCAGCGTCAAACGCGCTCTCAATCCGCTGACTCTTCGTCATGTGGCTGCTCTTGCTCGTGCGCGAGATGAATCCCGCTTCCCAGCGGAGCATCTCGGCCGCATACGCCGCGGAATCGCCGGAAAGTCCGTTCGCGCCAACACAGGTTTCGCTTAAAATCGAAACCGCTTGCGAAGGCTCCGGCGTCGCCTCCGGTGCGGGGGTTGACGCGGCTAGCGATATGCGAACAGAAGCTGTCGATGCCGCAAGCAGCACCGACAGCAATACTATAATTTTTATGTTTTTTTGTTGCCGTATCATTCGCTATCGGCACGCTTTCACTTTGTTATCCAAAAGTGGGTTCAGCGGGCGGTGTGGGAACTACGGTAGTAGGCGCAGGCGTAGTCTCCGTCCCACCGCTGGACGTTGCGCTGGGATCGGGCGTAGCCTCATCCGTACCGTCGCCAAGGTCGGGCAAGGGCAGCGTTTCATGTTTATAAGCCAACACCCGAATCAGATCCTGAATTCGCCAGTTGTCCGTCCAGGGAGTCTCTCCTGCTTTCAACTTGACGTTCTCAATGGATTTTGGCAATATCAGCTGCGCCCGAATCGCTCCGGTGTCCGAGTCAAGCGGGTCGCCTTTACGGATTTCACAGGTGGTGCCATATCCAATATTATACCAAATCCAGCGTGCATCCGGCACCGTCAAGCGGATACAGGCATGGCTTGCTTTCGTGCCGAGATCATCGTAAGACTCCTGAATCAGCGAATTTAGATTCTCCGCCTTATCATAAAGGATCGAGTGAAAATAAGTCCTGCTGCGGATCAGGGTCAGATACTGCGCGGCTTCTAGATTGACAAACTGATAGAAGCGTCCCTTTGGTGCCTGAATTTGGAAAATACCCATCGATGTTTCATGGCCATATTCCTTGTCCGGGTTTCCGCTGGAACAGATCATGTATCGCACTGGCTGCGTTAGGTCGGGCTTGCCGAACTGTGTTCCGTCATCGATGCGCTTGTAAACCATCACGACCTGCCAATTCAGATCGACGATGATATAGTACGTTTTTGGATCGGGATACCCGTCTTTGAGCAATTCTCTGGCAGACTTACCCATATCGTCGGTACTTCCAACCAGCTCTTCATACGTCATGTTGACCGTGGGCGCATAGTAGGAAAACGGAAGCGGCGTAGGCGTCGGTTCCGGCGTCGCGGTAGGCGCGGGCATATCGCCGAAGTCCGCATCGTTGAGATCCACAATCTCCATGCTGACGATCTCAGGCGTGGGGCTTGGTGTCGCTTCCACAGGTTCGGCCGGTTCTGCGCAGCCAAAAGCAAAAAGAGCGGCAATCACAAGACCCGCCAGCGGCAGCGTCTTGGTGAGATGTCGTCCTAAGGGCATAATCGTAACCTCTTAACATTGGATTTGATCGGTTTTGGCATATCCTGCGCTCTCGTTTCTTGTGTTTATCTGATGAAAAACCGCTTAAAACGCACAGAGCCAATTTACGAATCGGGAGTATTGTACCATACCGACGCGATAGTTTCTCTCGAAAAAACGAAAGTTCACAATTTTTCCCGATTGCGTTTGC
>JBDKRF010000150.1:0-4181 GCA_039683525.1 Clostridiaceae bacterium | reverse complement strand
GATGGGCACAGATGATCATCAGATCCACGCCGTCCTGCGGCGCGGTTGATTCCGCGTTTGCTGTTGCGGGAGCAAAAAAAGCAAGGCTAAAAGTGAGGAGAACGGTTGCCAGGGCTAGAAATCGTTTCCGCATTATGGTTCCTCTCGGTTAAAAAGTATTCAAGCAGTATTATAACAGATAATACATGATATTGCGCGCTCATTTCGTGATTGTGCAACAAGATCGTACGAAAGTCGATTGCCTGTCAACTCATTCTTTCGAGATTCGTACCACCAAAGAAAAACCCTCCGCCGAAATTAAACGGCAAAGGGTTTCCAATCATAAAATTCGGCATAGAACACGCTCATCAAATATGCTCTTGATGGGAATCCACCCGCTGGAACAACGTTCAAACACTGTAGGTTGAGGCCGCGGTGTCCCCGCCCTCGCCTGTCCAGTTGGTGTGGAAAAATACCCCGCGCGGGCGATCGATTCGCTCGTAGGTATGCGCACCGAAATAATCCCGCTGCGCCTGCAGAAGGTTCGCGGGTAGGCGCGCGCAGGTGTAGCCGTCAAAGTAGCTCATCGCCGCGCTCATCGCGGGCAGCGGCACACCCGACTGCACTGCAAGGCAGACCACCTTTCGTAAGGATGGGATGCAGCGCTTGATTCGCTCCGCAAAATATGGATCGAGCAGAAGGTTTGAAAGATTTTGATCACGGTCAAACGCCTCCTTGATCTTGCCTAAGAATGCAGAGCGGATGATGCAGCCACCGCGCCACATGAGCGCAACCCCGCCATAGTTTAGGTTCCAGCCGCTGGTCTTCGCCTGCGCGCGCATCAGCGCATATCCTTGCGCATAGGAGACAAGCTTACTGGCGTAGAGCGCCTGACGGATCGCGTCGATCAGCTTGACCTTGTCGCCTTCCAAAGCCGGAATTTCGCGCGGAAACGCACTGGCTGCCGCCGCACGCTCCTCTTTCATCGCGGAAAGGCAACGCGCAAACACCGCTTCACCGATCAGTGTCAACGGCACGCCCTCGTCCAGCGCGGCGATCGCCGTCCACTTCCCCGTTCCCTTTTGCCCCGCGGTGTCGAGGATGTTGTCCACCATGGCACCACCGTCCGTATCCCGATAGGCCAGTATATCGCGTGTGATCTCGATCAGGTAGCTGTCCAGCTCGCCCCGGTTCCAGTCCGCAAACACCTCACTTATCTCGCCCGCCGTCATGGAAAGTACGTCCCGCATGAGCTGGTACACCTCGCAGATGAGCTGCATATCGCCGTATTCGATGCCGTTGTGCACCATCTTGACGAAATGCCCCGCGCCGTTCTCGCCCACCCAGTCGCAGCAGGGTGTGCCGTCCTCCACCTTCGCGCAGATCGCCTGAAAGATGGGCTTCACCAGCGGCCAGGCTTCCATTGATCCGCCCGGCATCATGCTTGGCCCTTTCAGCGCGCCTTCTTCGCCGCCGGAGACGCCGGTGCCGATGAAGAACAGTCCACGACTCTCCACAAACTCCGTTCTGCGCGTCGTATCAGGAAAGTGGCTGTTGCCGCCGTCGATGATCACGTCCCCCGGCTCCAGCACCGTGAGCAGTTGCTCGATATAGTCGTCCACGGGCTGCCCCGCCTTGACCATCAGCATCACCTTGCGGGGTTTCTTCAGCGCATCCCGCAGTTCGGGCAGCGAGTGGCAACCGGTGATGTGTTTCCCGCTCGCTCTGCCGCCTAGAAACGCGTCCACCTTCTCCGTGGTACGGTTGTAAACCGCGACTGTAAAGCCCTTGGATTCCATATTCATGACTAGATTTTCGCCCATGACCGCAAGCCCGATCAGTCCGATATCCGCCTGTTGCATCGCTTGCTCTCCTTTTTCTCTTACTCAGCGCGTGATCCGCGCGTTGCCCGCGTATACGCCCCAAACCTGCGCCTCATCGGCGGGCGTCGCATAGTCGTTCGCTTCCGTCACCGCCAACGCACCGCTCGCCCAGCCAAACCGGAGGCACTGTTCCGGTTCCCAGCCGCGGTAGATGCCGTACAGCAGCCCGCCCGTGAACCCATCTCCACCGCCGATGCGATCATATACGGGAATCTTTCGCGGCCGCTCAACGAACCATGCGTGATCCGCGCAGAGCATCGCGCCCCAGAGGTGCTCGTTTGCATTCTCCACCTCGCGCAGCGTGGTCGCAAAATAACGCGTGTCGGGATAGCGCTCCTGCGCAGCGGCAATCATGGCCTGAAAACCCGCAATTTTGCCGACGAGATCTTTGCCCCCCGCCTCCGGCCCGCTAAGTTCGAGCGCCAGCTGAAAATCCTCCTCATTGCCGACGAGAATGTCCGAGATCGACGCGATCTCGTGAAACACCTGCCTCAGCTCCGCCTCCCGCCCTTTCCAGAAGGACGCGCGATAGTTCAGGTCGAAGCTCACGCGCGATCCAAACGATTTTGCGCATCTGGCGAGCTCCGCGCAAAACACGGCGGTCTGCGGCGAAAGCGCCGCAATCAGGCCGGAGATATGCAAGATAGCGACGCCTTCCTGCCCAAAGATGCGCTCAGTGTCAAACTCCTCAATCGAGAGCGTTCGCCCGACCTCGCCCGCGCGGTCGTTCCAGACGCGCGGCCCGCGAAGGCCAAACCCACTGTCCGCAATGTTAAATTGATGGCGATATCCCCAGGGACCTCCCTGCGGAACGGAGACGCCCTCACAGCGAATGTTGCGCGCCCGCAGCTCACTCTGAATGAACAGCGAGATGGGGCTGCCCTCGATAAATTTCGTCAGCACCAGACATTCAAACCCCAGTGATGATGATATATTGAGCACGTTGCTCTCCGCACTGGTCGATTGCATCGTAAATAGATGGCTCGTGTGTACGCTCTGACGATCCTGCGGCGTGATCCGCACGCCCATGCTTGTCGGGCAGGCGATGGCGTATTGAGGCGTCTTCTGCATCGTCAAACACTTCTTTCTTTACCATTGGCTTGTACTTGTGATACCATAATTTTAGCATCGTGATTCGACATATTCTTGTTGATATATGCTATATAGTTTTCTACTCTTGCTCTTTTTATCAGTCAGGAGGCGGCGCGATTGGAAGAGACGCTCAAGGAATTACAGCTTCGCCAGCACATGCTGCGCGAAGATTTTGAGGTGCTTCATTTTCAGGGAAACAACGGTGTTCAGATTGCGCCGCATTTTCACGATTTTTACGAATGCTCGCTGCTGCTTTCCGGAAAGCTCTCCTATCAGATCGAGAGCGTTTCGTTTGCCGAGGAGCCGGGCGACCTACTGCTGATCGGCCCGAACCACGTCCACCGCCCGCTCTTCATCCACGGAACCGAGCCATATGCGCGCATCGTCTTCTGGCTCAGCCGTTCGTTTGTTGATACGCTCTCCGGCGAGGGAAACGACCTCTCCGTCTGCTTCTTTGGCGAGCGCCACGGGACAATCCGCCTGCACGACGCCGACCGCGCTAAGATCACGCAGCTCCTCTTTGAGTTGTTGCAGGCAATAAGCGGTGAGCCGTTTGGGCGGGAGGTGCTCTGCCGCTCGCTCGCCGCGAGCCTGCTCGTCTACCTCAACCGCATTTCACGCGGCGGGAGCGATGCACCGCAGCAGGCGGTGCTGCGTACTAGTCCCCTCGTCAAGCGCGTTCTGGACTATCTCGAAGAGCACCTGAGCGAACCCGTCACGCTCGACACGCTGAGCCGGACGGTATTCCTCTCGAAGTATTATCTGGAGCGCAAATTCAAGGAGGAGACGGGCGCCTCCATCTATCAGATGCTGCAGCAAAAGCGCATGATCCGCGCGCGGAACCTCATGCAGAAGGGATTTACGCTGACGGAGGTCTCACAAAGCTGCGGTTACGCGGCGTATTCCGGATTCTATAAGGCGTTTGTCAGCGAGTACGGGGTATCTCCGCACGCGTACGACACGGCGACAAAGCCCTTTCATGCAGTGATCCGGTCAGACGATTCATTCGAATTTTAAATAAATTTGACTAAATTTTTCATCGTATAAAATCACCTCGTCTCGCGGGCTCCGGCAGGAATGCCGCAAAATCTTGCGATTATGCACGTATAACGCCGATTTTCATGGCTAATTATGCAAAAATTACCTTTCGCACATATATGATTTTAGGCTTGACAAGCCGGAAAAATGGTGTTAGATTTACGCCAATCTAGAATTTTCGCAATGGAT
>JBDKRF010000149.1:0-24853 GCA_039683525.1 Clostridiaceae bacterium | reverse complement strand
AATTGCATATCTACATGCTCTCCCAGCCCGCCGGGCTCGAAGAGCGCCATCGCTTCAACCTGCTCCGGATGAAGCGCTGCATAGTTGATCGCAAGCCCCCCTCCCATCGAGAGGCCGACCATGCTGATTCGTTCCAGCCCAAGCGCTTTGAATGTCTCCGACAGAATCTCCATCAATTTTGCGCCGTCGAGCACGCCTTCCCATGGGCGCGAGCCGCCGTGACGCGGACAGTCCAGCGCAAACACGTGATACCGCTCGCTCAGCGCGGGAAAGAGCGAATCCCAAATAAACCGCGACTCATCGTACATAGCCCCGTGCAGCAAAACGATCGGCGGTCGGCTATTCTCTCCTGCTTCATAGAGGCAGATCGGGCCGCCGCAAACACTCAGCAATCGCCTTTGTACGCCTTTCGTTCCCTGTACCCCGTTTCCCAACGTCCATTCATGATTGTCCATATCATTGATCCTCGCCTTTCTCTTTCAGCAGATACTCTAGGGTATCGACCCATTCCAGATAACCTTGTTTCAGCGTCTCCGGCTCCAGCGAACCGCGCGCCAGTTGGTCTTGCAGATATCCCTGCGAAATCCAGAAGATCATCCGCTTTGCCTTCTGCGGTGAAACATCGCGCCGAATGCCGACATAGCTGTTCGTTTCCGTGCCGGTTACGCCACGGCGCGCAAACTCCTCCAACACCAGCTGCCGCGGCAAAGGGTCTGTGTCATAAGCCGCGGCATAGGAGAATTGATAGATATAGGGTGCGCGGGAAAACAGCTCCATGCGCGCATCAACCCTTCGTCGCAGCAAGGAGAATACGTCCTCTTGTCCGGTCGAATCCGCAGCGGCTTCTGCATCCGCTTGTGTGATCGCGTCCGCAGCGATGCGGAAGACGACCCGATAGAGATTTTCCTTTGATCCGAAATATTTAAATAGTACGCTCTTGGAGACGTCGGCCTTTGTGGCGATATCCTGCATAGACGCCTTCTGATATCCGAACCGCGCGAAGATCTCCCATGCGGCGGTCATCACGCGTTCTTTTTTATCCTGATCTGTCGTATTCGCCATGAATATCCCTCGCGTTTCTGCCTCAGTTGTTGTTGTGACCGATTCGGTCACGTTTATTCTATCACCTCTGATGTGTCTCGTAAAGAGTTATCTTCCCCCGTGCTCATGTACGGGTGTTTGATACCCAAGAGCACAATGTAAAATTGAATATTCTATCAGGGCGTTTCTAGAATTCTGAATCGTGTTTTGCTTCTTACAATGTTATAATATACAAAAGTGTAGTTTTCTGAACCATATGCTCAAAATGGAGGCGCGCTATGCAGATTTCGATTCAACCGCTGAGTCCCGCTCTCGCGCAGACGTATTGTGATTTTCTGACGCATCTCGACTTCGCCAACACGCCGCACTGGGCATCCTGCTTTTGCCGTTTCTATCACACGGAGTGCTCGATGGAAGAGTGGATGGCGCGCTCACTTGAAGTCAACCGCGCGGAAGCCCTGCGGGAGATTGAGGCGGGTCGCATGCGCGGCTATCTGGCCTTTGACGGTGAAACCTGCGTTGGCTGGTGCAACGCAAACGATATCTCACAGTATTTACGCCTGCACGAAGATGCTCAGAAGTATTGCGCAGGAAAGCGCGTTGCCTGCACGATTTGCTTCGTGATTCACCCCGCATATCGCGGCAAAGGCATTGCGCGGCAGTTGCTTGCGCGGGCCGTTTCGGACTATCGCGCAGCCGGATATGACGCGATGATCGCTTTGCCGATCGAGGCGGAAGGCGCAGGCCAGCGCCGCTATCGCGGCACGCTGCATATGTTTCAGGAGGCGGGTTATCGCGAACTTGCGGTGATCGATCACCTGCACGTCATGTGGTGCAATCTACAGGAAGAGGACCCTTCATGATTCGTTACGCACACACCAATCTGATCGCAAAAGATGCTCCGCGGTTGATCTCGTTTTATCGTGATGTGTTTGATTGCCGCAGCATCGGCGAAACGCGCGATCTCTCCGGCGACTGGCTCGATCGTCTCACCGGTATACCAGGCGCGCACCTCTTTGGCGAGCATCTCGCTCTGCCGGGTTATGGAGATGGCGGCCCCACGCTGGAAATCTTTGGCTATGATTCGGTGATCCCGCACACGGCTACGGTCAACACAAGCGGCTTTGCCCATCTCGCGTTTGCGGTCGATGACGTTGCAAAAAAGCTGAAAGAGGTGCTGGCACACGGCGGCGGACAGATCGGCGAGCTGGTGCAAAATCGTTACGCCGACGGGCGCAAGATCACCGTCGTGTATGCCACCGATCCGGAAGGAAACATCCTTGAGCTGCAGAGCTGGAGCGAACCGTCTGTGTACGTTCGTGACGACAGCATACGATAAAGCAGATCCCTGCACGCACACGATAACGAACGGTAAGGTGCCACGTAAATGGAAGAAACATCTCAACATACGCTGCCAATCGAATCGATTCGCAATGACCTGAACCGCATTCTGGACGAATGGTTGCGGCTGCACTTTCGCCTTGTGATTCTTTTGGTCGCAATTTCACTTCTCGTTGAAATCTTCCTTGCCTTCTTCATTGCTGGTTCGGAGATACTCAAGACCACTATCTCGATGTATATCCTGAAGTTTATCGTTGCTCCAAGCGGTCTTTCCTGTTTCATTCTTGGAATAACCTTTTTCGTCTTGCGATCCAAACGCTTTTCGCAACTGACGAAGCAATATGTAGTCTCCCTGGTTTTTGTTTTGATCTGCTGTGTTTATTACACCGCGCATTGCGCATTTGTACCCATCTTTGCGATCTATCCGGTTGCGATCTTTTTGACTACGACCTATGCCGACTACACGCTAACGGGTATTACCTCCGCGCTGTCGCTGATCTCGTTAACCGTATCCGAGCTGTTTATCTACTGGGATCATGATAAGATCAGCGTGTTCAGCAGCTCCGGTCGCATGGTCGATTTCCTCGTGATTCTAGCGATCCTCATCGGATGCAGCATTGTTTCCAGCGTTACGATTCATTATGAACGGCGCAAAAACGAGGCAAGCCTTCGCCGCGAAGTCGAGCGGGAGCTACTCAAAGAATCCATGCTCTACGATGAGCTCACCGGCACATACAATCGAAAGGCACTGCACAATGAGCTTCGGCAGCTGGAGCAGACCCCGCCTACGGCACCGCTGGTGTTCTGCATCACGGACATCGACCACTTCAAATCGGTCAACGATCTCTACGGCCATCAGGTCGGCGATCTTTGCTTGGCCGAGTTTGCGTGCGTGTTGTGTGACTATTTTGGTGAATCGGCCGTGTATCGTTACGGTGGCGATGAGTTTTGCCTGATTTTGAAAAACGCGACCATAGACGAAGCAAAGCAACTCTGTGAGCGGGCACAAATCCGCCTGCGCCGTGTCGATTTTGAAGGCGTGTCTGCGCTCAAGCCCACCGCGAGCTTTGGACTGACGGCCTATCACGAAGCCGATGGCGTAACGCGCTTATTCAATCAGGCGGACGAAGCGCTCTATGAAGCAAAGCGAACGCGCAACGCGATCCGCGTTTACCAGCGCGCCGCGCGTCCTACTGGCAGTTTTCATATACTTTCGCAGGAGGATGGCCCCTTATGAATCCGTTTTCCCGTTTCCCGCTGGTCAAAACCGAGGATATTCTGCTGCGAAAGATCAGCGAGCAGGATCTGGACGCGCTCTGCTCGATCTATCAAAACCCCAATGTGTTTCGCTATATTCCAGGAGATGCAAAAAAATCCCGCGATACGGTGAGCCATCTGGTCGATCACTTCGAGCGCGATTTCCGCAAAGGCAAAGAGTTGTTTCTCGGTATCTGCCTGCCGGAATCGCCGGATCAGCTTCTCGGCATTGTCGAGATGTTTCATTATGATCCCAAGGTTCATATGGTGACCATCGGCTACCGGTTGGATGAGCAACACTGGGGCAAAGGCTATGCAGCCCGCGCCACGCGTGCACTTTGCGCCTATCTGTTTGACGAGGTCGGCATTCGCCGCATTCAAGCATCTGTGATGCCGGAGAATCCCGCCTCCATGCGCGTGCTGGAAAAGTGCGGCTTCGTGCGCGAAGGATATATTCGCCAAGGTAGTTTCTGTAAAGGGAAAGGCATTGTCGATTTGGTGTGTTTCTCGCTGTTGCCGGGCGAGCTAAAATAATAGCTCTCAATACAATCGATCGGGTCAGGTGTTAGCTGCATGAAACAGTATGTGTTGAAGAACATTCGATCTGCCGTTCGTTATCACGAGCTGCCCGGCACAGGGCCGAAGCTCGTGTTTTTGCATGGGTTGGGTTGCGCTAGTTCCTTTGAATACCCCGCCGTCATGGCGGAGCCCGCGCTTTACGGGCGCGGCGCGCTGCTGATCGACCTTCTCGGCGCGGGATACAGCGACAAGCCTCTGACATTCGGTTATACGGTCGAGGAGCACGCGGTGTATCTCAATGAGATGCTCTGCGCGCTCGACCTTCGCGATATCGTGTTGTTCGGTCATAGCCTCGGCGGCGCGGTGGCAATCTGCTTGGCCGGATTGCTGGGCGACCGCCTTCATTCGTTGATTTTGACGGAGAGCAATCTCGATCCGAGTCCTGTTGGCGCAACCAGCAGAAAGATCGGCTCGCAAAGCTGTGAGGCATTCCTCTCGCGCGGCTATGCGGATTTGCTTACCCGCGCGCAGCGGAGTAATCCCCTCTGGGGTGCGACCCTTGCGCACTGGTTGCCGGAGGCCGCATGGCGCATCTCCAGCTCCGCCATGCGCGGCGGCTCTCCTTCCTGGCGGCAGCAGTTGTATGATCTGAAAAAGCCCAAGTCGTATCTCTTCGGTGTCCGCTCGCTGCCCAGTGAGGATGTGGAGGTTCTGCGCACGCACGGAGTCCGCGTCGAACTCATCCCCGACGCGGGACACTCGATGGCGTTGGATAATCCAAAGGCGCTTGCGGAAACCATTGCAGCAATTTTGCAGGATTGTCAGGAGGGTGTTTGATATGACGCAACGGTATATCGCGCTGTTACGGGGCATCAATGTTGGCACGAGCGAGCGCATTCGCATGGATGTGCTCAAGCAGTTGATGGAAAACGCGGGGTTTACGCGTGTTTCAACCTATATCCAAAGCGGAAACGTGCTGCTGGATTCCGATTTGCCGGAGCAGGATGCAAAAGTAGCCATCGAGCGCGCGCTCAAGGACGGCGCAGGCATCACCACCACCGCGGTACTGCGCAGTGTTGCGGAGTTTCGCGCAATCATTGAGCAATGCCCGTTTTCGAAAGAAGATCTGGACGAAGCCGCGCAGGCGAACACGGAAGGCGAGAGCTTCCATGTGTTTCTGCTGCCACAGGTGCCGTCTGAAGACGTACTCAAAAAGCTCGCAGCCCTCCCCGCACTGGAAGATCGATATCTTCTATCCGGCAGAACAATCTATCTATTGCTTCGCCAAAGCATTCGCACCTCCAAGCTCGCTCTTCGTCTGCAACGCTTGTTCCCTGCCATGACCGCGCGCAACTGGAATACGATGGTGAAGCTCAACGAACTGGCTAGCCAGCAGAATCGAGTAGAATCATGATCATCGAAACCGAATCCCTCGCCAACTGTATCGAAGATTACACTCGCGCTGTTGCCGATGCGCGTTTGCCGCGCGCCTACCGCGGCATTCTATCTGCGCTCGTCCAGTTTCAGGCGGCTTGGAAGGCGGCGCATCCATCGGACTCGATCGGTGCGCTGTATCAGGGGTATATGGACATGAGTTTTGTCGCATTTGCGCCCGCCTCGCTTGCGGAAAAGCGGCTGAAGATTTCACTCGTGTTCCTGCATGATACTGGGTTTTTCTCTCTCTGGCTCGCTGCGGGCAATCGGGAGATTCAAAAGCGCGTTTCTGAAGCTCTTCGGCTAGCTCCGCTGGGCACCTATTCGCTTTGCACGCTGGAGCCGGGTGTGGATGCGATCATCGCTAGCGATGTGCCGCAGCCCTACGGTTTCGATGAGTCTGAAGCGCTCACCAAAGAGCTGGTTGCCGCGGCGGAAGCATTCACGCGGGACATGATCTCGCTGATCAGTTGCATATGACGACCAATCCTGCAATCGAAGTATACCCTCTGAGCAAGGATGAGCTGCCGCAGACGCTCGCGCTGGTGGAGCGCGTATTTATGGCGTTTGAAGCGCCGGAGTATTCTGATGAAGGGGTGCAAACGTTCCTGACGTTCATCCGGGACCCGGCTGCCGTCTCCACGCTGACCTTTTATGGCGCGCTGGAGAACGGCGTAATACTGGGGGCAATCGCGATGCGCGCAAATAGCCATATTGCGTTGTTTTTCGTCGATGCCGCGCAGCAAGGCCGCGGTGTTGGTCGAGCGCTGTTTGAGGCGGCAAAGTCTGCCTGTCGGGCGGAGCGGATGACGGTCAACTCCTCGCCGTATGCGGTTGAAATCTATCGTCACCTCGGGTTTTCGCCGATCTCCAGCGAGAAAGTGCAGGACGGTATCCGCTATACACCGATGCAACTCATACTTCTAAAGGAGTGCTGATTCGAATGGATTCGACGACTCTTTCTCTGATTACGCCGGAAAACGCGGCATCCTACGCGTATGCACTCAGCCAGGAGGATATCCCCGCGTTGGTGGAACGTCTAACCTCGGCGGAGGACAAGATTCGATATCCCGCGTTTTTGCTCTTGAAGGAGCGGTCGGCGATCTACGCGGATGTGTATCTATTTTGGGATGTGCTGGATGAGAAGTTGACCAGTGCCAACTCCTACCAGCGCAGTATTGGCGCTATGCTGCTCTCTGCAAACGCGAGGCACGATGCGCAGGGAAAGCTCAGGCAAACGTTGCCGCACTATCTTGCGCTGCTTTGCGACCCAAAGCCAATCACCGTGCGCCAGTGCGCGCAGGCTCTGCCGGAGATTCTACGAGCAAAGCCGGAATATGCTGAGGAAATCTGCGACGCCATCTTGCAGGTATCGCTGCTGGATTTCAAGGATACGATGCGAAAACTGATTTTGCTCGACTTTCTGGAGGTGCTGCTCCTCTGCCGAAACTTACATCCCCCCGAATCGCTGGAGGAGTATTTCTTCTCTGTTCTCAACGGAAGCATTCTTGACGAGAAAGCAAAGAAGCAGCTGCGCGCTCGTTTGGCACTTTAGCCAAAGTAGCGAAGCACTCCTATCCAATCAAACGTTACATAAAAAGCGGCCATCCATACGGATGGCCGCTTTGTGTTGCAATCGTTTATCCCTTTTTCTTGGTGGTTTTCTTCGCAGTGGTTTTCTTCGTTGTGCTCTTTTTCGAGGAAGAGCTCTTTTTGCCGGAGGAGCTACTCTTCTTTGCAGAAGAAGACTTGGCGCTCTTTTGCGAGTCGTCGCCGAAGATGCTGCCCAAGAGTGCGCCGCCGAGGCTGGACGCGCTGTTGTTGCTTCCGCCGCCTCCAAGCAGAGAGCCAAGCAGTTCGCCGCCGAGTGACGAGCCGGAGGAGTTGTTGTTTCCGCCACCGAGCAGGCTGCCCAGCAGATCGCCACCATCGTCGTCATTATCGTTGGAGTCGGAGAGCAGCGAGCCAAGCAGAGAGCCTACGCCGCCGCTGTTGTTGCTGCTGGAGGAGCTGTTGTTGTCCCCGCCAAGCAGACTGCCAAGCAGCGCGCCGCCGAGAGACGAACCGGAGCCACCATTGGAGCCGCCGCCAAGCAGGTTGCCGAGTAGCGAACCTGCCGCATCGCTCGTTCCGCTGCCCAACAGGCTACCGATCAGCGAACCCGTGCCGGAGCCGGAGCCGGAGTTGTTGCCGAGTAGTGAACCCAGAATCGATCCGATGCCGCCGGAGTTGTTGGAGTTTTGCTGCCCCAGTAAGGAAAGAAGCAGCGGCGCCAGCTGAAGCAGAATGGACATCGTCTGTCCCTTCTCCATGCCCGCCTTCTTCGAAAGAACCGAAACGGTCTTATTCGTGTTATCGCCAAAGAGGTGCTGCAAAATCTTCGCGCTATCCTTAGAGTCCACATTGGAAAGAAGGGACTTCACATCGGTAGAGTCGTTGTTTGCGTGATCGGAGAGCGCCTGCGTCAGCGCCTGCTCCCCCTTTTTCGTGCTGGCGTTTTGCTGCATTCCTTCCAGCATCAGCGGCAACGCCGCGCCAATGACGGACTCAACCTGCGACTTTTTTGCCCCGCTGTTTTTGCTCAATGTACTGACGGTGTCCCCGCCCAGAATGGTATCGAGCAGGATATCGGTGTAATTCATAGTGTTCTCCCTTTCCAATGCTTACTGTTGTTTCATGAATCGCATTACATCCGTATTGCATCACGAACACTGTGACAATGTATTATAATCACTTCAAAATGTGATGAAATGCCGTTCCTTCCTTGTCACATCGGTTTCGTCAAGGATGTATCTCGCTACCCCCGCGAATCGGCGTGTATCTGTTTGAAGCCATCATACCATCCGATGTTGTTCGGTTCAAGCCCATTTTTCGGGAGGGTTCTTATAACGCGCGCGGATCGTTGAGAATCAGCATGAGCACCTGCGCTTCCTCCGCGCTGGTGTTTCGCAGGGCGTGGCTCTCCCCGCTGGCGCACAAATGCGTGTCTCCGCGGCGCATCGTCGTCCAAACGCCGCCGTCGAGCACCTCCACCGTACCCGCGAACACATAGTATACCTCAAACTCGCCGTCATGCCGATGCTCGCCGATCGAGGCACCCGCCGGAAGTTCGGTTCTCGAAAAGAGTTTGCCCGCGCCGTAGGATTCCTCTGCCAGTAAGAAATCGTGAAATGCAAGCGCGCCTTCGCCGCCGCGCACGTTTTCACGAATCCGAACCTGTTGTTCCCCCGCTGTTTTGATCATACATTCTATCTCCTTTGTCCTTTTTCAAATTGAACTAGATATTGCCGGTGTATACGTAAGATAAATACTCTCTTGCGATCTTCGCCATTCCCAAGATCGTCTCCACTGGAGTAGGGCGCGCATTCTTCATGCGGTGCCTTGGAAAAAATCGCGATAGATGCAGCGGTATCCCGGACGAGATGGATGCGATCCACTCGCACTGTGTGCGCATCTCCTCCTCGCTATCGTTCAACCCAGGCACGATCAGCGTCGTGAGCTCCATATGAATCTTGCCGTACGCCTGCGCAATTGCCGACTTCACCGTCTCGAAATCACCGCCGAGCGAACGGTACTTCTCTTTCGTAAACGCCTTGAGATCGATATTTGCCGCATCCACGAACGGAAGCAGTTTCTTCCATGGCTCCGGCAGAATCATGCCGTTCGTCACAAGAACGATCCGAAGACCGAGCGGTTTTGCGAGTCTGGCGCAATCCAGTACATACTCATACCCGATCAACGGCTCATTGTAGGTAAATGCCAGGCCGATGTTCCCCTGCGGTCGATAACCCTCCGCGAGGGTCACCAGCGCGTCCGGCGAAATCTGCTCCCAGCGCGCGCTCTCATGATCCGCACGCGCAATTTCGCAGTTTTGGCAGTAAGCGCAATCCATATTGCAGCCGTAGCTGCCGACGGAGAGTATCTTTGACTCGGGATAAAACCGCTTCAGCGGCTTTTTCTCAATAGGATCGAGCGCGAGGCTCGTCACTCTGCCGTAGTTTTCGCATAGAATCTTTCCCGCGTAGTTGATCCGCGCACGGCAAAAGCCAATCTGCCCTTCGTCGAGCGTGCATCTGCGCGGGCAGATGTCGCAAACCGCTCTCATGTATGCCGCACCACCTCAAAGCGCTCCATCAGGCAGCGCTCATATTCCGGAATACCCGCCTTTCGTTTGGCGATCTTCAGCTGCTCCTCCACCGTATCCACGCCCTCCAGATTGGGCAGCAACAGCCCTTTGCGATAGCCGGAAATGACGATGACACCATATCGCTTGACATCCAACTGATCGGTGGAGTCGATTCGCTCCGTCTTGCCCAGCACATCCACGCTGTAGGTGATGCGCTCCAACTCCTCCGCGCGAACCGGATCAAAGCGCGGGTCTTCGCTGCATGCCGCAACCGCGTTTTTCACGATCTCCTGCGCAACGCTTTCCGTCGCGGCGGAGGTGGTGCCGATGCAGCCGCGCAGTTTTCCCGCAATCTTGAGCGAAACAAACACGCCCGCGCGCGTGTTCTGCATCTCTTCCGGCATACCTTCCGGCAGAGCGGGGATTTCGCCCGTGCGCACAAATGCTTCTATCGTCTGCCGCGCAAGTCGAACAAAATCGTCTTCGCCTGAGCGTACGTCACTCAACCGCGTGCGCTCGGCTCTTTGATAGAGCACATCAAACGCGCGGTTTTCGTTCGCTCCCTCCGGCTGAAATGTCGCGACGGCGTACCCAACGCCAAATGGTCCCTCGTAACTGAGCAGCTCGCTTTTCACATTCATTCGATCCAGCGTACCGCAAAGCACCCAGAATGTGCCGAGTCCGCACTCCGCTGCCTCTTCACAAAGCGTGGAATCCAGCGTCATCAGCTTTAAGAAATCACCTTCCGCCATCGCCTGTGTCGAGAGTTTGTCGAACACCGGCCCGCTTGCGTGGAAGCCATACGGCCCGCTTTCAAGTAGCTTGTGGGAAAGGTCGCCGCTTGCGATGACCACAACGTCACGGTTGAGGTCCTCCGCCGTCTTCTTGATGCATTTGCCGAGGCGATAATGCTCCGCAGCGTCCATACCGGAGAGCCCGATGCGTACCACCTCGCAAGGCAGATCGCGCTCCGCTAAAAATGAAAGCGGAATCAATGTGCCATGATCCAGCGTTTTATCCCGCTCGCCCTTTGTTCCGGCGTTGAGCCCCGAACGCTTTGCGTTTTTCTCCAGCGCGAGCGCAAACTCTTCATCGTAAACCGCGTTCACCTGCAATTGCTCCGCGCCAAAGCGCTTCATGTCTCCACGCGCTTTTTTGCCGGGCGAAATATGAAAATAGTCCGCATAGCTCGTTGCATGCGAAGAAATGATAACAAGCGTTTCAGGCGAAAGCTCGCGCACACGCCGCGCAACCTCGCGATACGCCGCAGTGGTCGTGCGGATTTCCCGTTCCTGTCCCTGTCCGATTTGCGGCAAGATGATCGGCGGATGCGGAACGATCGCAGCCAACAAAATGGGCATAAGGTTTCCTCTGTTTCATTGTAATCATTGATATAGAAAGGTCGAATATCGATTTATTTTATCACTTCATCCGGGGTGTGTCAAAAAGCGGAGGTGCCGACGCCGTTCTCAGCGTGATGCGATCGTTATTCCTTTTCCGCGAAACTGTGCTAGAATGAATGCATATAGGAAAGGAAAGCAATGACGGAACTTTCAAGGCGGCATAAGAATCATCACAATGCAATGCGAAACGCGGCAATCGGCGCCCTCTTGGGGGTGATCGGCGTTTGTGCGCTGTTCCTCATCATCGCGCTACCGCTGCGCGCGCTACAGGAGCATCCCGTCGAAAACGCCGTCGCGACCCCCGCCCCTACGCCGACGGTACCCGCGACTCCTTCGCCAAGCCCTACCCCGCGTGTTCCCTCTGTGCTGACATTTGACGAGAGCACGGACAATCCCATGCCGGCGCAGGACGCCCGCATCGCGTTCGGTCGCGGATATAAGCTGCGCGGCACGGTGCAGTCCAACTACCCGCTGACATCGGTATCACTGGAGATCACCTGCGCCTTCAGCGAAGATCCGCGTTATCCTTATGTCAAAAGCGTTACGTTTGATCCCGTCAACGCGATCTATTCTTACCCGTTGGATGACGTATTGACGCGCGAGGGCGTTTCGCTCGATTCCCTGACGCAGTTCTCCGCGCTGGGCGTCGGCATCCACACGCTGAAGCTATTTGCAACCAGCGCGGGGCAGCTCACGCCGGAAAAGATATTTGAAACAAAGTTTTATATCCTCTCCGACGAATGGAAGACGATCAAGAAGTCGGATTTCTCCAACAACAGCTACGAATCCGTACTGCGATTCTTCAAGGACAAAGCCGCTTTTCTTTACCGGTATCAGTGGGTGGACGCGCGCTATGTCGTCGCCGATCCGGACTGGGAAAACGCCAATATCATCTCCTACGACTGCCTACCGGGACGCGAACCCTGGCGCATTCATAAGCTCGCACTGCCTTACTATAAAGCCGCGTCGTACTACCTCAACAATGTGCATGTCCGCGTTTCCGGCACCAACGGAGACTCCGGCGTACTGCTCCTGCGGGATTTGATTGACTCCTATAACGGTAGCTACTGCTCGCGCTTTACCTCCAGCGAAACGCACATCAGCCACCATGCCTTTGGCACGGCGACCGATCTCAATGGCGGCATGGGTGCTAACGACAACCTGAAGGAGAATATAGAGCTCATCAACACCGAAGTGCGAAATTTTCTCACCTACAACGGCATCAAGACCGAGAATGGCGTTTCGTACTACGATTACACCTATTCCGGAGACTCTCTGCTCTGGGTGTATCAAACCATACCCGAAACCGTGATCAACTATATCCTCTATGAGCTAGCCTTCTATCGCGCGGGGTTCCAGTGGGGGCACTACTATGTTTCCACCAGCGACGGCATGCACTTTACGCTCACGGACAACATCCGCATCAGCCACGACGGCAACGACGGACTTCGGAAGGTATTCGATTATTGCGAGACGTATTCACCCGCGGAATAGCCGCGTCAGTTCCGCTCCAAATATGCTTCAGAAAACGAGGGCGATTATGCAGATTTTCATTCGCTTTTTAGCGATCGGCAATCAATTGAAAAAGGATTTCTCCTCCTTCTCCGTGCCGGAGAACGCGACCGCAGGGTTTCTTTTCGGCGCGGTTGAGTCCGCCGGACACGCCGGTGTATTCTGTCCGGAAAGCGATTGGCCCGGGCTACCGGAGCAGGTTCTGTTCGCGTCTGATGCACACATGCTGCGCCCGGACGAGCCGCTGCACGAAGGGCAGCAGATCAGCATCATCGGTCAGATGATCGGTGGCTGACGGTGTTTCCTGACTCGCCGGTTCATTTTTCTGGACAATGGATGAAATATCCGTTGACAAACATCGATTCCTTTGTGTATGATTTTTTGCATATTTGACTGTCTTTATGCGTAATTCTTTTTCCAGAACAACGATTGGAGGATGATTCGGATGCCTAAAATCCTACGTGCGGACGGCATGAACAAGTGCCTCGGCTGCTTCACGTGCATGCTCACCTGCGCCGCAGTCAACAAAAAAGAGCATAGCATGTTTAAAAGCGCCATCCGCGTGCGCACCACCGGAGGCCTCACCAGCAGTTTTGTCGGCATCGTGTGCCTTGCATGCACGGATGAGCGGGCTTGCGCGGAAGTGTGCCCGACCGGCGCGCTCAAGCCGCGTACCGGCGGCGGCGTCATCCTCTCGCCGGAGAAATGCATCGGCTGCCGCAAGTGCATCGATGCGTGCATCGTCGGCGCGGTCAACTTCGACGAGGACCTGAAGGTTCCGATTATCTGCAAGCACTGCGGCATCTGCGCGCAGTTTTGCCCGCACCAATGCTTGACGATGGAGGAGGTTTAAGGTATGTTAGGCGACGATAAAAAAGTGCTCTTCATCGACCTGAGCACCGAGAAGCTAAAGATCGAAAAACGCGTGGATCTCAACGCCTCGATCGGCGGGGTTGGCATCGCGATTCGATTGTTTGAAGAGAGTTTTCACCCCGATCTACCGCCGCTTGACGATTCGCAGCCGATCGTGTTTGCCGTCGGCGCGCTGACCTCCGTGTTCCCCGTCATGACCAAGACGGTCGCCGTCTTCTATTCACCGCACACGGGCGAGCTCGGAGAGAGCTATTCGGGAGGCCGGCTTGCGTTTGCCATGATGCAGGCGGGCTACGACGCGATCGTCATCACCGGAAAAGCAAAGCGCCCGATGTACATCTCCGTGCGCTCGGATAACGTCTCTTTCCGTGACGCGCGCGCACTCTGGGGGCTGCCCAGCACCGTCATCGGCCGCGTCATACGCGAGCGCGAGCCGGGACCAGGCAAGCGCAGCATCATCCGCATCGGCCCCGCGGGAGAAAACGGCGTCACCTATGCCAGCGTCTGCGTCGATACCTACCGCCACTTTGGCCGGCTCGGCCTCGGCGCATCGATGGGCGCCAAGAACCTCAAAGCGATGCAGGTCTACGGCACGACACCGATTGCGATCAAGGATTTCCCAACCTATTGGAAAGCGTATCGCGAGGTCTACAAAAAATGCACGGAGACCGAGCTGATGCAGAAGTATCACGATCTGGGTACTTCGATCAATATTGAACCGCTCAACTCCCTCGGCGTGCTGCCTACAAAGAACCTCAAGCAGGCAGTCTTTGAGCACGGCGATAAGATCAGCGGCGAAGCGTTTGCCGAAGGCAACCTGATCCGCAAGATGGCCTGCGTCGGCTGCCCGGTCGGATGCATCCACATCGGGCAATTCCGCCGTGAATTCGACAAGGAAGGCCATGAGTACGAATCCATCAGCGTCGGCTATGATTACGAGCTCATCTTCGCGCTTGGCAGCTTCCTCGGGATCAAATCGACCGACGAAATTCTGGCCTTAATCGATGAAGTCGAAGAGCTCGGAATGGACGCGATGTCCGCGGGTGTTGCGCTCGGCTGGGCGACGGAAGCGCTACAAAAGGGCATCGTCACGGAGAAAGAAACGCTCGTTTCGCTCAAGTTCGGCGATAAAGACGCTTATATCAAGGCGCTTGACTACATCGCCTGTCGCGAAAACAAGTTTTACGAAGCGCTCGGCAAGGGTGTTGCGCATGCCTCCTCCATCTATGGCGGCGCGGATTTTGCCATGCACATCGCAGGCAACGAGATGGCGGGCTATCACACCGGCTACGGCGCACTGATCGGCATGTCCGTTGGTGCGCGGCACTCGCATCTCTGCAACGGCGGATACTCCATCGATCAGGGACTCAAGACGGTCGATCTCGATGTCATCGCAAACAAGCTCTTTCAGGAGGAGATCGATCGCTGCATGCTCAATTCCCTCATCATGTGCCTTTTTGCTAGAAAGGTATATGACAGAGCTACGATTCTGATGGCGCTGCAATCCCTGGGATATCCGTATACCGATGAGGACCTCACCCGCGTTGCGGAAGAAACGTATGCGGCGAAGATTCGGGTCAAGCGCGCAATGGGGTTTGATCAGGAGGCGGTTCGTTTCCCGAAGCGCTTCTTCGAAACGCCCAGCATGCACGGCCTTCTCGACGAAGAGTCTGCCTATGAAACGCAGCGAAAGTTCAACGCGCTCACCAACGCACTACTGCAGCGCTATACGCCCGCCGAAGCGGCAAAGCCGGAAGCAACACCCGCGAAATAAACACAAACAAAGCGATCAAAACAAAAATGTGTCCGCCGTTACCGGCGGACACTTTTGGTTGAATGCGTTTCTTATTTCTTCTCGTTGATCTTGGCCTGCGCTGCCGCAAGGCGGGCGATCGGAACGCGGAAGGGCGAGCAGGAGACGTAGTTCAGGCCGACGTTGTGGCAGAACTCGATGGTCGAAGGATCGCCGCCGTGTTCGCCGCAGATGCCGAGCTTGATGTTCTTACGAACGCTCTTGCCGAGCTCCACCGCCATCTTGACGAGCTTGCCGACGCCTTCCTGATCGAGACGGGCGAACGGATCTGACTCGAAGATTTTCTTCTTGTAGTAATCGTCGAGGAACTTGCCCGCGTCGTCACGGCTGAAGCCGAACGTCATCTGGGTCAGGTCGTTGGTGCCGAAGCTGAAGAACTCCGCATGCTCAGCGATCTTGTCCGCGGTCAATGCGGCACGCGGAACCTCAATCATGGTGCCGACGAGGTACGGAATCTCGACTCCGCGCTCTGCCATCACCTGCTTGGCGGTTTCGTCCACCGTGTTCTTGACGTACTCCAGCTCCTTGACTTCGCCCACGAGCGGAATCATGATCTCGGGCACGACTTCGATGCCGGTTTCCTGACGCACTTCGATGGCGGCTTCGATGACCGCACGGGTTTGCATTTCGGCAATTTCCGGATAGGAAACCGCGAGGCGGCAACCGCGGTGGCCGAGCATGGGGTTGAACTCATGCAGGCTCTCAACGGTATGCAGCAGGTCTTCATACTTGAGGTTCATTTCCTTCGCGAGTGCGCGGATGTCCGCTTCTTCGGTCGGAAGGAACTCATGCAGCGGCGGATCCAGGAAGCGGATGGTGACGGGGCGTCCGCCCATCGCCTTGTAGATGCCCTTGAAGTCGCTGCGCTGCATCGGCAGGAGCTTGTTCAGCGCGCGCTTGCGGCTGTCAACGTCGTTGCTGATGATCATCTCACGCATGGCGGGGATGCGCGCTTCGTCAAAGAACATATGCTCGGTGCGGCAGAGGCCGATGCCTTCCGCGCCGAACTTGACCGCGACTTCTGCATCGTGCGGGGTGTCGGCATTGGTGCGCACATGGAGGGTACGGAACTCGTCCGCCCATTCCATGATCGTGGCGAAATTACCGGAAACCAACGCTTCGATGGTCGGCAGGGCTTCGCCGTAGACGTTGCCCGTGGAGCCGTCAAGAGAGAGCCAGTCGCCTTCTTTGAAGGACTTGCCGGAGGCAAACACCAGCGACTTGTTCTTCTCGGAGATGGTGGCTTCGGAGCAGCCCGCTACGCAGCAGGTGCCCATGCCGCGGGCAACAACCGCCGCGTGGGAGGTCATGCCGCCGCGCGCGGTCAGAATGCCTTCGGAGGCATACATGCCTTCGATGTCTTCCGGCGAGGTCTCAAGTCGGGCGAGAATGACTTTCTCACCGGCTTTATGCGCGAGCATTGCGTCTTCCGCGGTGAAGTACACGCGTCCGCAGGCAGCGCCCGGGGATGCGGGCAGGCCGCTGGCGATCACCGTCGCGTTCTTGAGTGCCTTGGGCTCAAATGTGGGATGCAGCAGCGCGTCAAGCGAACGCGGATCGATCTTCGCGATGGCTTCCGATTTGGAGATCATACCTTCGTTGACGAGGTCGACTGCGATCTGCAGCGCGGCGGCAGCGGTGCGCTTGCCGTTACGGGTCTGGAGCATGAAGAGTCTGCCGCGCTCGATGGTGAATTCCATATCCTGCATGTCGCGATAGTGCTTCTCCAGCTTTTCTGCGGTTTCAACAAACAGCTGATACACTTCGGGCTGGGCGACTTTCAGCTCGTCGATGGGGCTCGGCGTGCGGATGCCCGCGACGACGTCTTCGCCCTGCGCGTTCATCAGGAACTCGCCGTAGAGCTTCTTTTCGCCGGTGGAGGGGTTGCGCGTGAACGCAACGCCGGTGCCGCAGTCATTGCCCATGTTACCAAAGACCATGCTCTGCACGTTGACGGCGGTACCCCAATCGTAAGGAATGTCGTTCTTTCTTCTATAGACGATTGCGCGGGGATTGTCCCAGCTGCGGAAGACGGCCTTGATGGCCTCCATGAGTTGTTCGCGCGGGTCCTGCGGGAATTCGGTGCCCTTCTCTTTTAGGTACATCGCTTTGTAGAGCTTGACGACCTCTTTGAGGTTCTCCGCGTTGAGATCGGTGTCGAGCTTGCAGTTGTTCTTGTGTTTGATCTCGTCGAAGATCTCGTCAAACTTTGTTTTTTCAATTTCCATCACGACATCCGAGAACATCGAGATGAAGCGACGATAGCTGTCAAATGCAAAGCGCTCGTTATTGGTCAGCTTCGCAAGTCCGACTACGGTATCATCGTTCAAACCAAGGTTGAGGATCGTATCCATCATGCCCGGCATGGATGCACGCGCACCGGAGCGGACGGAGACTAAAAACGGATTCGACGGATCGCCAAACTTCTTGCCTGCTTTTTCTTCGGTGATCACAAGAGCTGCGTTGATCTGCTCGACGATTTCCGCTGCAATCGTCTTCTTATCCGTATAGTAACGTGTGCAGGCTTCTGTGGAGACAGTGAAGCCAAACGGTACCGGCAAGCCGAGCGTGGTCATTTCGGCCAGGTTCGCGCCTTTGCCGCCGAGAAGATCGCGCATTTTTGCGCTTCCTTCGCTGAAAAGATAAACGTATTTGTGTGACAAAACCTCTTCCTCCTTCGATTCTCTAACAACAAGTAATTATAACGTTTCCCCCAATGGTATGCAAGAAAAATCGCAAATCTAAACGGTTGCGAGAATCGTATTTGCAATCACTTTGCCCGCAAAAATTCAATGCTTTTATCGAAATATCCGCGTAATTCGGCGCTTTTTGCGTTGCATGGCCGAATCATTGCCGTGATCTGTCGCAGGAATTCCTGCAAAAGTATATGTGCCCCCTCAAAATCCGTATGGCTAGGTCAAATCCACTGGACAATCGCACGGAATTTCACCGGAGTCGATGTTTTCCGCATGAAAAAGCGGAGCCGTTGAAAACGGCTCCGCTGACTTGGATTTGCAGTTACACGAGAGAGAAGATGATGGATGCGACCGTTCCGAGTATCATCATGATCGCCACGATCAGGCTGAAAATTCTCAAGCCCTTGCTCATAGTCTCACACCTTCTTTATTACTTGCCGATCGACGCATAGTTATCGGGATAACGCGTCACCAGCGTGTCATCTGCGACCCACGCGCTGACGATGTCATTGTAGTATTGTTGTTGATACAGCGCTTGCTCATAGGTATCAAACGCTTCTTTGACATCCGCATACGGAATCTCATGCGCGGCTTCGGTCGAAACGCGCTTGATGATATGCCAACCGTAGTCGGACTGCACCGGGTCGGAGACATCTCCGTCTTTTGCCAGGGCGAGCGCGGCCTTGAGGAACGGCTCAACATAGCTCGCGCCATCACCCACGAGATATCCCGCGGCGTTGGCAGCATCACTCATGCCAGGATCGGTGTTGTACTGCGTAAGCAGAGCTTCAAAGTCTTCGCCGGCATCGATCTTCTGTTTCACGAGCTTTGCCGTGGCTTCGTCCGCAACCAGAATGTGACGCACGCGGATCAATCCAGCGGGCACATACACCGTTGGGGCATTGTAGCCGTACTGTGCATAGCTTTGATAGGTGAAGTATTCAGAAGGCGTCTTGTCGAAGAGCGTTTTCTGAGCCGCAAGCTCTTCGGTGTACTTTGCCGTCAGTTCTTCGTCCTTTAAGGAGATGCCTTCCAGAAGCTGCGTGCGGTGCTTGCTGACAAGCGTCTGATTCTTTGCATCTTCCAGCATGCTGGCCTGAAGCTTCTTCACCGTGGTCTTGTTCTGAACAAGCGCCTTGGTCAGCAGCGTCTTGGCATACGCGTCAACGTTCGTCGCGCCGGCTTCTTGCGCCTGCTGTTTGAAGGAATCAATCGTGTCCTGATAGTTCTTTTCCGCGGTCGTCTTGGCTGCTGCCAGTTCCTCATCCGTCAGGGTGATGCTCGCAAGCTTCGCCTGATAGATCTTCATCGAAGAGGAGATGAGGTTGTTCAGCAGATAGTCGCGATACTTCGCTACGCCGTCTGCGGTCGAAGTGTCGTAGCCGTATGCGGAAGCATAGCTGAGGCTATTCTGGTACGAGTTTGCCAGCTGGGTTACGGTGACTTCCTGGTCACCGACCGTCGCCGCGAGCACGGGCTTGCCGCCGCAGCCGAGCAGCGTTGTCGCCGCCAGCACGATCACCAAAACCAGTGCGATTGTCTTGTTGCGTTTCATGAATGTCTGTCTCCCTTTTGCATCAGTAGAGGTTCCTGAAAATTCCATAAAAAATTTGCGTTGAAACGAGTGAATTATACTCTTGAGCGCTGATATTGTCAATCAAACCGATTGTGCGGAGGTAATAACCTACGCAATTCGCTGGCGCACACGCTTCCTAATAAATATGTCGCGCAACCTTAGTCACGCCCGGGTAAGATGCGAAGGTACGCCGCCATCCCGCCGGTGTTGCCCTTGTCTCTTCGATGCGAATACAGCCGCGGCGTCGTCATCGTGCAAACATCAAACAGCGAGATGTGCTCCGGCAGTACCCCTGCCTCGACGAACTGCTTGACCGCCACCATCCAAAGGTCGATATGCGGCCTAGCATTGGCTTGCTCCAGCACGCAAGGTAGGTCAGGAAATGCCGCACCGAACTCCTCGGCAACATTATGTCCGACCTCAAAGCAGTCCGGGCAAATGGAGGGTCCGACGCCCGCGATGATGTCACCGGGGGTTGAGCCGTACTCCTGCGCCATTTTTGCGACCACGCGCGCGCCGATTTTCCCCAGCGCACCGCGCCAGCCAGCATGCGCAAGGCCAATGCAGCGCTTGACCGGATCGACAAAGTAAAACGCCATGCAGTCTGCGTGTCCGGTGATCAGCGTCACCGCAGGATCATTTGTCACGAGACCGTCACAGGGCGGAAGCGGATCGGTCAGATACCCCTTCCCCGTGTCCGCGCGGTCTACCTTCAGCACGGTTGTTCCGTGCTCATAATTGTCCATGACCATAGCGTCAAACGGAATCTCCGCAGCCCGGCAGAAGATACGGTAGTTTTCCATGACGTTCTCGCGATTTTCCGGCCGTGTAAAACTGAGGTTGAGCGAGGAGAAATATCCTTCGCTCACGCCGCCGCTTCTCGCGGTAAACCCGTGGTCAAATCCGCTCTGCCGCTCGATCGAGGGCAGCGTATAGAGACCGACGCCGTTGACGAAGCGAAACTTCGCCCCGCGCCGAATCTGCGCGTATTGCACCAAAAATTCTTGTGTTTTCGTATATTGATCTTGCATGATTCTCCAGCGTAATCTAAAAGGGGATGTTTGAAAAAAGGCGGCTTGCGCCGCCGTATGTGTTGATGCGGAATTTTTCCGCTGAAATCGCCTATCGGCTTGCCAGCCGAAACGCGTCAGCTCTTCTCATCCAGCAGGTGCTGCAGCTCTTTCATAAACGTCTGCGTATCCTTAAACTCACGATAGACGGAGGCAAACCGGACATAGGCGACTTCGTCGACATCCTTGAGCTTTCGCATGAGGATTTCGCCGATATCGCGCGTGGTCACCTCGGAAGCAAGTGTGTTAAACACTTCTCTGGTCACGTCCTCCACCAGTTTATCCTGCACATCCGCCGCGACAGGGCGCTTTTCACACGCTTTGCGGATGCCGATACGAATCTTCTCGGAGTCGAATGGCTCGCGTCTGCCGTCGCGCTTGACAACCATGATGGGAATCTCTTCAATTTTCTCGTAGGTTGTGAATCGCTTCCCGCAATTGATGCACTCACGTCTGCGACGAATGGCGCTTCCATCTTCCGTCGGGCGCGAGTCGATCACCTTGCTCTCGATGCTGGCGCAATATCTGCATTTCATGGCGGTATGCTCCTTATTTGGTGCATTGTTACTTATTATAATACCATATCTATACTTGCAATACCACTGGGAATTTCGATTCTGCCGTCTTCGCCTGTCGCGTGAAAGGTCACAGGCACACGCCAGTCAGAAGAACACGATTGATCGATCCAGCGAAACGAAAAAGCGAACCGGAAAACCGGTTCGCTTTTGTTTCTTAGTGAGTGCCCCGTGATTAATACTTGCGTTTTCTCGCGGCCTCTGCCTTCTTTTTACGCTTCACACTGGGCTTTTCATAGTGCTCGCGACGACGGACCTCTGCCAGGACGCCGCTGCGTGCGCATTTGCGTTTGAATCGTTTCAGAGCGCTCTCCAGGGACTCGTTTTCACCTACGCGAATTTCCATTTTCTTCCCCCCCCTCTAATTCCGACTCTCAATGCGCCTTAAGACGCTAGAAGTCATTATACGCGAGGCTGTAGATGAAGTCAACAGGTTTTTGCTTGCATGAAATCCGCTCAAAATTTACATTATACAGGGTTGTCAGTGTGTTGTTTCCGTATTTCGACTGTGATATACTTTGTTCATACTCTGCACTATACAGAGTTTAAAAACATCAGGGAGGAAAACTCATGAAAAAAGTCGTAACAATCCTTTTGATTCTGGGTATGATCCTGTCCGTCGTGGCTTGTGCCCCGGCCGCGACCCCGGCCGCAGAAGTCACCGCGACGCCCGAAACCGCCGCAGCGACGGAAGCCCCCGCCGCCGAAGCCACCGAAGCGCCCGTAGCACTCAACATCGCTATGGTCACCGACGTCGGCAATATCGACGACAAATCCTTCAACGAATTCACCTGGATGGGTTGCAAGAACTGGGCCGAGGAAAACGGCGCAGTTGCCAACTACTACCGTCCTTCTGAAGACAGCGACGAAGCCCGCATCGAGACCATCAAGACGGCCATCGATAAGGGTGCCAACGTCATCGTCTGCCCGGGCTATCTCTTCGGCGCTACCTATCAGCAGCTGCCGCAGCAGTATCCGGAAGTGATGTTCCTCGGTATCGACCTTGGTTTGGGCGATGTGCCCGCGCCCCAGGCGAACACCGCGCTTGTCACCTATCAGGAAGAGCAGTCCGGTTTCCTCGCTGGCTACGCAGCCGTCATGGATGGCTACACCAAGCTGGCGTTCCTCGGCGGCATTGACGTTCCCGCGGTCGTTCGTTACGGCTTCGGCTTCGTCCAGGGCGCCAACCAGGCCGCAACCGAGCTCGGCAACACTGCTGATGTCTCCGTGAAGTACTGGTACTCCGGCACGTTCGGCCCGAACGACGAAATCAAGACCAAGACCGCCGGCTGGTACACCGAAGGCACACAGGTCATCTTTGCTTGCGGCGGCGGTATCGTCTTCTCCGCAATCGCATCTGCTGACGAAGCGGATGGCAAGCTGATCGGCGTCGACGTTGACCAGTCTGGCCTCTCCGAGCGCGTTATCACCTCCGCGAAGAAGGAACTCGAAAACTCCGTCAAGCTCGCGCTGTCCGACCTGCTCGCCAACGGCGGCAAGTGGTCCGCGGCCTATGCCGGTGTTGAGAACAAGCTGGGCGCCGCGCAGGATTGCGTTGGTCTTCCGACCGATGCAGCAGCCTGGAGATTCAGCACCTTCACCGTTGATCAGTACAACACCCTGCTCGGCAAAGTGAAGAGCGGCGAATACGTCATCGCACCCGCGATCGACGTGCAGCCCACGGTCACCATCGCCGTCGATTATCAGAACTAAGTTCTGACGATCTCTGGCAAAAAAGGTCAAAAAGGGGCTGGGCTTCAAGCCCGGCCCCTCTTTTATTCCAAACATACCGTTCTGCTCAATCCAATTTCGCCCGGCGGCCTGGTACACCGTTTCATCGGGCGCAGCCGTAAGTAAGCGGCTTCCTTGAAATTTTCAATTTTCTCACGACAAACAGTCTGTCTGTTCCGTATAAAAAAACAACGGTTCATCCGTACATCGCCCGTCTATCAACAAATGGGAAGGGATACCGATTATGAACGAATATGTCATCGAGATGCTGAATATAACGAAAGAATTCCCCGGCATCCGAGCCAACGACGACATCACGCTGTGCCTGCGCCGGGGTGAGATTCACGCCTTGCTCGGCGAAAACGGCGCGGGGAAAAGCACGCTTATGAGCGTGCTGTTTGGCTTATATCAGCCGGAAAAAGGCGTGATTAAAAAGGACGGCGAGGTCGTCCGCATCAAAGACCCCAACGACGCAAACATGTTCAACATCGGCATGGTGCATCAGCACTTCAAGCTGGTTGAAGTGTTTACCGTGCTGGAAAACATTATTCTCGGCGTGGAGCCGAACAAGATGGGGTTCCTGCAAAAGAAAGAAGCGCGCAAAAAGGTTCTTGAGCTCAGCGAACGATACGGGCTGAAGATCGATCCCGATGCGCTGATCGAGGATATCTCCGTCGGCATGCAGCAGCGCGTAGAAATATTGAAGATGCTCTATCGTGACAACGACATCCTGATCTTTGACGAGCCCACTGCGGTGCTTACCCCGCAGGAGATCGACGAGCTGATGGGTATCATGCGTTCGTTTGCCGCAGAGGGCAAATCGATTCTGTTCATCACCCATAAGCTCAACGAGATCATGGCCGTTGCCGACCGTTGTACCGTGCTTCGCAAAGGTAAGTGCATCGGCACCGTGGACGTCAAGGACACCGACAAAGCCAAACTCAGCCGCATGATGGTCGGTCGAGATGTAGAGTTTATCGTCTCCAAGGACGACGCCATCCCCGGAGATACGGTGTTAAAGGTCGAGCATCTCACCGTGTCCAGCAAATCACACAAGAACAACGCCGTGAAAAACGTCTCCTTCCATGTGCGCGCGGGCGAAATCGTCTGCCTGGCGGGCATCGAAGGAAACGGACAGACCGAGTGCGTCTACGCGTTGACCGGGTTGGAAAAGCCTTCCGCTGGAACGATTACGCTCAAGAGCGAACCCATCGTACTCATCGGGCGCAAGCGTGCCAAGCAGTCCGCACAAGCCCTCGGTAAGGTAAAGACGGTGTTGATGCCCATTCGCCAGCGCAGCAAGCTTGGCATGAGCCATATCCCCGAAGACCGTCAGAAATTCGGCCTTGTGTTGGATTATTCTCTGGAGGAAAATCTGGTCTTGCAGCGTTACTGGGAGCCAGAATTTCAGAAGGGTGGTTTCATCCGCAAGCTCAATGTGCGCCAGTATGCCGAGAAGCTTATCACACAATACGACATCCGCAGCGGTCAGGGCCCGATCACGACCGCGCGCAGCATGTCCGGCGGCAATCAGCAAAAGGCGATCGTCGCACGCGAGCTGGATAAGAACCCGGAACTGCTCGTCGCGGTGCAGCCAACGCGCGGCCTCGACGTCGGCGCAATCGAATACATTCATAAGCAGCTCATCGCCGCGCGCGACAACGGCAAGGGGGTCTTCCTCGTCTCACTTGAGTTGGACGAGGTCATGAACGTCTCCGACCGCATCCTTGTGATGTATGAAGGCGAGATCGTCGGCGAGTTTGATCCCAAGACGACCACGGTCGAGGAACTCGGCCTCTATATGGCAGGCGCGAAGAAACAAACGGTCGAAGGGACGGTGCATTGATATGGAAAAACAGAAACGGCGTTCCTTGCGCATCCCGATC
>JBDKRF010000148.1:0-5470 GCA_039683525.1 Clostridiaceae bacterium | reverse complement strand
CTGACAAAGAAATGGCACACAAAGCATTGTAGCTCTGTGTGCCTTTTTTGCGATTTATCTTGCTTGCGCTCCATCCAAAGATGGCGGCAGCCCGTCTCTTAGTTGGGCGGCGGCTGGGATGCTTGATTCGCGGCGCGTTCGCCTTTGTTCGCCGGATTCCCGATGCGCTTGAAGAATTCGTTGATCTGCTTGCTAAAGAAGAGCAGGATGATCGGCACAAGCATGAAGAGCATCCGCCCGAACATGGAGTTCGCAAACAGAATCACCACGCCGAGCCAGCGGTTCACGCCGGTGAGTCTACCGTAGACCGCGCTCTCGGCGACAAATCCGTGCAGAATGCCGCGCTGCGAGCCCTCCGGGTAATAGTCGATGTCGACCTCCAGAGACGGCGCGCTCGTGTTCTCATCCGTGAATTTTTTGAGGATGCGCCGCACCTGAACGATTCCGGTATCATCCTTATAGAGTATGATATCCTTCGTGTTGAGCTGAACGTACTCATCTACCACCTCGAAGAACGCGATGTCGTTATACTTGATCTCGGGTTCCATGGTGGAGGACTGGAAGATATAGGGGATATACCCCATGATGGACGTTTCCTTCTCCGGCGAGGTATAGGCAAACGCCAGCATCACGATATCGATGGCAAACATCCCGAGTACACCGATCACGAGCACAAACGACATGATGGATGACAGCAGGTTCCCGCTCTTGGTCGGTTGATAGCTTTCCGAGAGCAGCTTTGCATTCCGCACGATGGCAGGCGCTTTGGACTCCGTTCGCACGATGAGCTTTGTGCCCTGCGCGCGGCCAAGCGCGGGCGGCGCAGAGAGCAACGGAGCGTGATACAATCGCGCGGCTTTGCTGCCCTTTACTATGCACACAGCCACGCAGGCGAGCAGCAAAAACAGGTCGATATAGAGGTAAGCGCTGTTTGTAAACAGAGCGCTCACGCGCATGATCTTGTCGCGGTCGGTCACCAGCGCAAAGAAGCCGAGTATGATCTGCAACGCGATGAGCAGAAATGCCCCAACGGAAAAGAGGCTGCGCGCATTGCTGATATCCCGCACGATGAGTGAGGACGCCATCGCGAAGATCAAAAGCGACGCGCAGTTGAGCGTCGAAACAAGAAACATACTCACGAGGTAGCCGGGAATCAAGGGAAACTTGAGAAACGAGCTCATCACAAGCGTGCTGAGAAATCCCGCCGTATTGATCAGAAGAATTCCAAAGAGCTGGGCAAAGAGCTTACCAAACACAAGGGTCACGATGCTGTATCCGCGGTGGACGAGCCCGTACCACGTGTTTTCATAGACTTCTGAGAAGGTAACCATCTGGAAGCGGGCTGTGATATAGATCCAGATGACTCCATATGAGATAGCCAGATACAGCAGCGAGGTCGTGTGATAGCTGCGCTGCACAAGGAAGCTCGCCTCGTCGCTCAGCACACTCTGCGTCAGCGTTTGCAGAATAAAGTAGATGGAAAACGTCAGCATGCCAAGAAAAACGCCGAATGCAATCAACGATCCCAGGCTTTTTTTACGCTCAAAGTAGCCGTAGCTGAGCTCTTCACGGAAGAATTTCGTGCGGTAGATCATAGCGTCCGCTTCACCTCCTGGAAGGCTTCTTCCAGCGAAGACTCCGGCACGCAAACCGCGCGAAACGGAACCTGCGCAATCTCCAGCGCGTGGGACACGGCTGAAACGGTGCAGTTGCTCTTCTGCACATCCTCCGAGAAGAGCGACACGCCGGTTTCGTCCGCGGCTGCGCGTAACCCATGAAACGTGGAAAGCAGAGCCGCCGCCGCTGCATCGGGATATTGGGTTGAAATCTGCATCAGGCGTCGGTCATAGGCGGAGCATAGCGCGGAAACGGAGCCGCTGACCATGATTTTGCCGTCGATTAAAAACGAAGCGCTCGTGCAGGCGGACTGTACCAGCGCGCGGGAGCGGCTGGATAGCACGACCGTCTTGCCGGAAGCGATGAACTCCCTGAGCAGCGCGGATAACGGTTTGATCAACTGCTCCGGTACATCAATCGCGCTAAAGTCCATCACGATGAGGCGCGCCTTCGTACCATACGCCACAAGTGCGGAGACAATCGCATACTCCGCCGGGCTGAGCGCGCGAATATAGGTCAGCGTAAAGGGAAACAGGCCCGTGCGCAGCAATAGCTTGAGCCACTCCTTTTGCTTCTGGTCCGGCTTGCCCTCCATATGCTCCGAGCCGAACATGAGGTATCCCAGCACGTGCATGTGGTCAAAGAGAACCCGCTGGTCGTTGACATAGTATACATGCGGTAAAATGCGGCGTTTTTCCCGCATCATACCGATCTCAAGCAGGGAACACTTCCCCTTCTCGTGCGGCTTAACATTGCCGATGATCTCGGAAATCAGCTGCAACTCAAAAGCCCCCTCGCCCGTGATTCCGTGGCATGCGCCGACGGGAACATTGAGCGAGAGGTCGTAAAGCACCTTGAGATAGTGTCCATCCGGCTGGGCGAAGAGTTCCATGCTGGAAACGCCGTCCATCAGCACGGCTGTCTTCTCCTGTCCGGTCGGCTCAAAACTGCGCCGTTGTTTCTCTGTTTTGTTCACGATACCGTTGCCTTTTTTACCAGATTTGCGGCATGCGCAGCACCAGCTCCACGGTCCCGATCACGCGATCCGGTGAGAGTAACTCCGGGTCCGGGTCGTTATCAGGGTTGTCGCCTTTGGTGCGGTAGCGCACACCTTCCTCGGTCTCCAGCACCTCGATGATGCGGTGCGTTACAATCGTTCCGTTGATAAAGTGAAATGTTACGATGGTTCCTTTTTCGATGCGATCCGGTTGCGTGCTTTCATGCACCACCACATAGCAGCCGATGGGTAGCGTCGGAACCATGCTGCCCGTCTTTACGGTGAAGAAATAGTATCCCAACACCTGAGGCACTTCATCTTTCATCTTCGCGCGTATGCCGATGAATAGTACCGCGCAGAGCGCCGCCACAAGAACATAGTACAGCGTAGATGATAACACGTGCAAGAGCTTCTGCGCAGGGGTACGCACAATCGCGCGACGCGTCATTTTGCGCCGCGCGAGCGGACTCGCCTGATCAAATTGCTCCGTTTGCGCCAGTAGTTGTTCGATTTCCTCGCGGGAAGCGTACCGGGCATTTTCGGATTGTTGTTCCATCATGTTCATCCTCCGCTCACCGTAGCCGTCGGTGTCGGCGACGGCGTGGATGTCGGGGTCGGCGTCGGGGTAGGTTCAGGAGATGGCGTCATCGTCGGCGTTGACAGCGGTGTCGGGGTCAACGCGGGCGATAACGTGGGTGTCGGTGTTGTCAGCGCACCGGAGTCGCTGCTCAGCGCGCTATATCCGAATAGGTCAAACTGCCAAACGGGATAGAATGCGATATTCGTTTCTCCCGTCCAGAAGGTATCGTAACAGTAATATTGCAGCGGCGGATTGCTCTTCGAGCTCTGCGACCAGCCGATCTGCCGATATAAAAACTTCGTGAACATCGGACCGGGCAAGGTGATCTCCGAGTTGCTCGGCTCATAGGTTTCCACCTTGTTGTTCGAGTTCTTCTGGTAATAGTAAGTAATCTTGATCATCGGCACCTGTGTCGGCGTCGGTGTGGGCACGGGCGTAGGTGTCGGCGTGGGCGTTGGGGTTGGGGTCGGCGTCGGCGTTGGCGTCGGCGACGGGGTCGGAAGCTGAATGCTGACGTTCGCCGAGAGGGTGAACGAGCGCGTATATGCGGCGATTGCAACCGAAACCGGCACAAGCAGCAGGACAACGAACAGGCTTAGGAGAAGACTGCGTTTATTCTTCATGCTTCTCCCCTCCTCATGACGCGGAGACGGCATCCACCGTCACCGTCAGATGCAGCACAAAACCGCGGAACGATTCGTAGTTACCGAGGTTTGGATTGTTCCACACGACTGTGTAGGTCAGCGACTGCACGGCGCCCGTACTCTGAATCTGATAAAACGAGCGGGATGTGCCGGACTTCACGCTCTGCCCGTCGCACAGAATATCAAGCCCCGTTGGCCAGGTTCCCGCATAGGTGTAATTGAGCGTTACGGTCGCGTCCAGCGGCGTCTCGCTGCTGCGTCCGTCGATCCGGATTTGATAATCCTTGCTCTGGCCGACGGCAAGCGTCACGTCGCCGAGCGCTTGCGACTGTGAAGAGGATTCGTTGACATAAACCGTAAAGCTCTTGGCGGAGATCGGCGCGCTTTCGCCGCTGTATCCCTGCGTAAACGCCGCGAGGCTGCCGTAGGAAAAGATGCCGATGACGAGAACCAGCAGCAACACGGGAAAAAACCATCTGCCTGATCGTTTCATACAGATCCCTCCTTTTCCCTGCGCACAAGCAGCGAATCGATTGAATGAAAGTAAGGGGCAAACAAGTTGCCCCTTACATCCTCGGAGCCGAGGCTCCAGTTATTGTCTGGCACGAATAACCCGGCACAAGAGCGCCGGACACACAGGTTGTTAACCAACTGTCACTACCGCGTCGTCCACGCCGACCGCATTGTAGCTGAGCTTGAACACGGAGACCGCCAGACCTTCGTCGACGTTATCTTTCGTATTGTTCGCGGCAACATTGGCATACGGCCATTTGAGGTTGAACGTGATGGTTGCAGTCTGACCCGCTTTGAGCACGCCCGTGGTGGTGTTGCCAACCGTGGTAAGAGTTACGCTCTTGCCATCAGCGGCGACGGTACCAACGATGTTCGTCAACCCCGTGACACTGTTCACAACTAAGCCCTGGATCGCCGTCTTGCCGGTGGCATTGGTCAGCGTCGCGCTCATGTTGATGGTGGCATCCACTTCGCCGTCGTTCTTGATCGAAACCGTGTAGGCGTACGTGCCGCCTGGGGCGATCTTGAGAGACTGCGTGTAGTTCGTGCTCATCGTGTCGGTGAGCTTAAAGGCCTTCGCGGTAATGTTTCCCGAGGTAGCGTCAAGAGTCTGCGTGTAGGCGGCCATGGTTCCTGCGACAAGGCTGGTAACTACTGCGAGTACCAGAGCAACGGTGAGAAGTAACTTTTTCATAATAATATCCCTCCAAATTAATTTTGTTTGTGACTTGGCTCATGACTGTCGTACGTCATACAACAAACCAAATCTTGGAGGTTTGATCTGTGCGTTTACATACGACAGATCAACAGATGGTATCTGGCTACCGTGTGCGATTGCTCGCGTTTAGGCCCTGTAGCTTTGCGTCACCGTCTTTCGGCGGTTTTGCCATGAGCACCTTAAGATGGCAACTGGCTGCCATGCGTAATTTCTCACGTTTAGGCCCTATAGCTTTGCGCCATCGCCTTTCGACGATTTTGCGGGGAGCACCTATGAGCGAGTTCACTTCTCATATCCATATATAACATAACCGCAACAGGAACGCAAGAAAAATGTTACAGGATGATTTGTGAAATTTTGACTTTCCTACATGTAGATGTAACATCGAGTGTTGCCACAGA
>JBDKRF010000147.1:0-25066 GCA_039683525.1 Clostridiaceae bacterium | reverse complement strand
TGTATGTCACTACTGTTCATCAATCGAAAGGAAAGGAATTTGACTGTGTGTTTGTTGTAGATATTGATGAGATTGCAAAGGAACCCAATTTACTGTATGTTGCAAATTCCCGTATGAAAGACAAGCTATACCCTGTGAAAATATGCTATACGGGAGTTCAATATAAGATGTAGATTACTGATGGGGGCGTGTGAATATCGGACAGAATATTTGAAAGTAAAGCTGTGGCAATGACCGGAAAACCGAATACATATCATCGTATCAAACATGATGTTGAGCATATCGAAAGCCGTAAAATGAAAGAACGCAGAAACCGGGAGGTTTGCTTTTTTTATCGCGAAGGGGTCTTCATCGAATGGACAATCGCTGCTCATGATAAAGTTCTGATGATGAACGGTAATTGAACGGGTAGTAACTTTTGATAATCGGGAATGATCTCGAACCACTCAACATCCCAATAATCAACAAATAAACATCAGCTAGTAGGTTTTGGGGCGATTATGTGATCGAGAATGATTCTCAAGATACGCAAAAACCGCCCGAATTGGGCGGTTTTTTACTGGTTGCGGGGATTGGACTTGAACCAATGACCTCCGGGTTATGAGCCCGACGAGCTACCAACTGCTCTACCCCGCGACATTCGTCTTTCGACGTGCACAAAGTAATATATCACACCCGACAGGCAAAGTCAACACCGATTTGAAAAGTATAGCGAACCACATTCCCAGGCAGGATTATCAAACTACAATCAAGCAAACTAAGTACTTTACTCGATATTAAGTATTGCGAAAAAGGGCTGCGTCTGCAATAATATAAGCAGCATTTCTCTGTATTCCTGCGCGCGGGGCATACTCCACTTCTTATTTCCCGCGACGCTAAATAAAGGAGGGATACCCATCCGCAAGGCTTGCGGTACAGTAGTGTGGAGACCTGCTGTAATGCGACCGTCACATCATCGGGCGGTTGCGAGTTGGGCGATGAGCGAACGCTGCGCCTGATGAAGCCAAAAAACTATGGCAAACGTAACACTCAAGAACATCAAGAAGGTCTACGACAAAAACGTGGTCGCGGTGCAAGAGTTCAATCTTGAAATCGCGGACAAAGAGTTTGTTGTACTGGTCGGGCCCTCGGGCTGCGGCAAGTCGACAACTCTGCGCATGATCGCCGGTTTGGAAGAGATCACCGAGGGTGAACTCTACATCGGCGACCGACTCGTCAACGACGTCGCTCCCAAAGACCGCGACATCGCGATGGTTTTCCAGAACTACGCGCTCTACCCGCACATGACCGTGTATGAAAACATGGCGTTCGGACTCAAGCTGCGCAAGGTTCCCAAAGCGGAGATCGACGAAAAAGTCAAAGAGGCGGCGGAGATCCTCGGCATCACCGAGTATCTGCAGAGAAAGCCCAAAGCGCTCTCCGGCGGACAGAGACAGCGTGTTGCCATCGGCCGCGCTATCGTGCGTCATCCGCAGGTGTTCCTCATGGACGAGCCGCTGAGTAACCTCGACGCCAAACTGCGTAACCAGATGCGCGCTGAGCTCATCAAGCTGCGTAAGGACGTCAACACCACGTTTGTGTACGTTACCCACGACCAGACCGAAGCCATGACACTGGGCGATCGTATCGTTATCATGAAGGATGGCTACATCCAGCAGATCGGTACGCCGCAACAGGTATTCAACCATCCGGCGAATCTGTTCGTCGCGGGCTTCATTGGTTCCCCGCAGATGAACTTCTTCGATGCGGAACTCTCCATTGAGAACGGCAGATACGTCGTCCGTATGGAAGGCGCAATCATCGAAATGCCGGAAGAGATGCAGAAGACGCTCAAGGCGAAGAACGAGCAGCCCAAGAAGATCATCCTCGGCATCCGCCCCGAGCACATCGTGTTGACGGATCCGAAGCACAAGGGCGCAGTCCCCGCGAAGGTGGACGTGTCCGAGATGATGGGCAGCGAACTGTTTGTCCACGTAACCGCTGTTGGCAAGGATTGCGTACTGCGCATTGCCACCATCGACCTGCCGCAGGAGAATCGCCTCGGATTCAAGTTTGGCGATCAGCTGTACTTCACGTTCGATGGCGCGCTCTCGCATATCTTCGATCCCGAGACCAGCCAGAACCTGCTGTAATGTAAGATTCGATCCTCAAGCGCTCCCGCAACTTCGCGGGGGCGCTTTTTTGCGCGAAAATCACAATTGCACCCGGAGACGCTCTATCCCAAAGCGTAATCTTTTGCTAGAATAATGGTAGAGTGAACCACCGCGAATCGGCGCGTTCCGGAAAGGGAAGAGCAACGATGCAGATAGACGCAAGAGGCAAGGCTTGCCCTCAGCCAGTGATCATGGCGAAAAAGGAGATCGACGGCGGTTGCCGCGATTTAACCATATTGGTCGATAACCGCACGGCGGTGGAGAACCTCACACGGTTAGGCAATTCCGCGGGGATGCAAGTGACCACAGGTGATAACGGGAATGGCCTTTTTGTCCGGCTCACCGGGGAAGGGAAGATCGTTGAAAACCCGGTCGTCGCCTGCCCCACCATGGGGAACGGGTATGCCGTGTTCATCGGCAAGGACGTTGTCGGTGCCGGCGATCACGAACTGGGCTACAACCTCATGAAGATGGCGCTGTATACACTCGCGCAGGGAGACAGCGTTCCCGCGCACATCCTCTTTATGAACGACGGCGTGAAGCTGCCCGCGGGCGAAGAGCAGCAGGTGATCGACAGCCTCATGGCGCTGCTGGAAAAAGGAAGCATCATTCTGGTCTGCGGGACGTGCCTGAACTACTATGGCATCGCGGACAGGCTCAAAGTCGGCACCGTGAGCAACATGTACGATATCCTTGGCGCGATGCAGCGCGCGGACAAGGTGATTACGCTATAAATGGAAGGCTATTGGCTCTTTGCGTTTGATTCTCCGCACGCGGCGATTTCGGCGCAGCGATTGCTATCCTCTTGCGGCGCGGTTGTGATGCCGACGTTGAGGAGCATCACCGCAAGCTGCGGCATGTCCCTGCGCCTGCGGGACGAGGCGATTGATCGGGCGAAGGAAATATTGAAGTCATCATTGATCGATCCCGCGCTCTACCGGCTCTACCGCGTGGAGCAGGAGGGGAAAGAGGCAAGGTGTACACTGGTTGAATTCTAATATTACCGTACAAACCCCGCCGAATCGGCGGGTTTTGTGCTTCTCGGGGTATACTCTTTCGTATATAGTAGTTACCTCGCGAAAAACATGTAAATATTTTTGAGAGATACCTTGACAGGTGAGGTATATATTGTTAAGATATACCTGCAAACGGAAAGGAGGTGCGCCATGTCCGTTGCATCGGAACTCATCCGTGGGAATACGGAAACGATCATCCTGGCGCAGTTGATGAAAGGCGATGGCTATGGTTACATGGTCAACAAAGCGATTTTAAACTTGACGGGGGGAAAGTTTGAGCTGAAGGAAGCGACGCTGTATACAGCGTTTCGGAGGCTCGAGGACGCGGGCTGCATCGTCTCGTACTGGGGGGACGAGACGACAGGCGCGCGACGCAGATACTACTCCATCACCGATCTTGGGAGAGAATCGTATCGACTGCGTAAAAAGGAATGGGAGACTGCGGAAGCAGTGATTGACAAGCTATTGGCTGAAGGAGAAGAAGGGGTATCCAAATGAACGAGAAATTAAGACGCTATATCGACGACCTTTTTGCAAACGCGCCCTCTACGGTGCGCGCGGTGGAACTCAAAGAAGAACTGTATCAGAACCTCACCGATAAGTACAACGATCTCATCACCGAGGGGAAGAGCGAAGAGTCCGCATTTAACATTGCAATCGCAAGCATTGGTGATGTAGACAGCCTGATTTCCGGGTTAACCGGCGACCGGCAGGCAGTTAGCGACAAGGGTAAGAAGCGCTCCGCGCTGCTCACCGCAATCGCGATTTCGCTTTACATCCTCAGCCCGGTGCCGGTCATCCTGCTGCAGGATGAGATGGGCGTGATGGTGCTGTTCCTCTTCGTTGCGGTTGCGACCGCGATGCTGATCTACAACGGCGTCACCCGCGAGCGCTATGTCAAAGCCGACGACACCATGGTGGAAGAGTTTAAAGAATGGAAGCAGAACGGCAAGCAGAAGAATAAAGCGGCGGAAGCCATCATTGGCTCTTTCTGGCTCATCGCAGTCTGCGTTTACATCGTTGTGAGCTTCATGACGGGAGCCTGGCACATCACATGGATTATCTTCCTGATCGCGGCTGCGATTGCCTCCTTGATCAGAGGATTGTTCATGCTCAAACAATAATGGGGGGAATCAAAACAGTATGAAAGCAGCAGGTATTATTCGAATTATCGTCGGCCTCGTGATCGCGGTGCTCCTTACCGCAATCCTGGTCGTGTTGCTTACGGGCAATAACATCTTCTCGCGCCTCGGCTGGAACAACGGCTGGGTCGATCGGTTCATCGATCGCACCACTTACTCATCCGGCGGCGTCAACGACGACACCAATGAAGTCGTGGTCTCGGACAAGGCAAGCGTGGATGCAACCAACATCAAGAAGATCAACATCAACTGGGTGGCAGGCAGTGTGAATCTGCGCGTCGGCAGCGGAAGCGAGATCGTCTTCTCCGAGTCGTCCTATCGCACCCTGACCGACCAGCAGAAGATGCGCTACACCATCTCCGACAGCGGTGTGCTTGAGATTCGCTACTGTCAGGATCTCGATAACATCTTCAACTGGTTTAGCTTAGATGCCAATATGCCGGCAAAGACACTGACCATGGAAGTACCCGCGTCGCTGATCGGTCAATTGTCGGATTTGGACATCGAAACCGTCTCTTCCAACATCGATCTCTCCGGCGTGTTTGGAACGGAAACCGATCTATCCTCCGTCTCCGGTGAGATTCGCTGCACGGACATTGCAACGCAAGAGCTCGACCTCTCCACCACGAGCGGCTCGATCGTGTGCGAAAACTCGACCGCGAAAGAACTCAGTATCAGCAACGTGAGCGGCAGCATCCGCGCCGAAGGCGAGTTTGAAAAGGCCGATGCGGAGACCGTTTCCGGCGAAGTTAAGATTTCGTTTGCGAATATTCCGGATAAGCTCAAGGTGAACGGTGTGAGCGGCAATATCGTCGTAGCCCTGCCGGAAGGTGCAAGCTTCACCGCGAAACTCGATACCGTCAGCGGTTCGATCAGCTGTGCGTTTGCCGGTACCATGGGCAGCGATCTGGTGGTTGTTGGAGATGGCGGTGCAGACTATAACTTCAGCACGGTCAGCGGCAACCTGAGCATTGAGAAAAACTAAGTTACAGAACAATCAAGCGTTTGCGCGCCGGCGGGAAACCGCCGGCGTAGTTCTTTTTTGGGGAGTGGTTCAAGTATGAAAAATCGGCAAGGGGTTCGTGCGAATTGGCGTTTACCGCAAACATCAACGCATGATATAATCATCGCGTCAAAGCACTTTGTTTTTTACAACACAGGATGTCTAGGAACAGCAGGAGGAACAAGAAGATGCTCCCCATTGGTCAAAAACTCATGCGCGGTGAACTCGACGACGCACTCAAGTATCTTTACGGCGACGCACTGAACGCGCAAAAGCAGAAATACACCGCGCTGATCAACGCCTTTGAGAGCGCGTTTGGTGAGAGTGACGACGCGGTCTTATTCTCCGCACCGGGACGCAGCGAGATCGGCGGCAACCACACCGACCACCAGCTCGGACGGGTGCTCGCCGCAACGGTGACGATGGACACCCGCGCCGTCGTCGCGCCGAGGCTGGACAACATCGTTCGCATCCACTCGCAAGGGTACACGCCGCTATGCGTGTCGCTCGACCATCTGTCTCCCGAAGCAACGGAAGAAAACGCAAGCGAGGCGCTCGTGCGCGGCATTGCGGAGCGCTTCACGCTGACTGGGCGCAACATCGGCGGATTTGACGCGGTGACCGCCTCGGATGTGCCGAAAGGATCGGGTTTGTCCTCCAGCGCGGCGTTTAGCATCCTCGTGAGCACCATCTTCTCCGAACTCTACAACAACGGCGAAATCACGCCCGTCGAGCAGGCGCTGGCGAGCAAATACGCGGAGAACCGGCATTTCGGCAAGCCCAGCGGCTTGATGGATCAGCTGGCGTGTGCCGTCGGCGGCTTTGTCATGATTGATTTTGAGCATCCCGAAGAGCCGAAGATCGAGAAGATCGACTGCGACCTCTCCGCTCTAGGCTACGGCATCTGCATCGTCAATTGCGGCGGCAACCATGCGGATCTGACGCACGAATATGCGGCGGTGACGAAGGATATGCTCGAAGTTGCGCACTATTTTGGCAAGAGCGTGTTACGCGAGGTGGATGAAAAGGAGTTCTATGCTTCGCTGGGACAGCTTAGAAAGACGCTTCCTGATCGTGCGCTGCTGCGGGCCATGCATTTCTTTGGTGACAATGCGCGTGTGCCCATGCAGGCGCAAGCGCTGAAGAACAAGGATATCGAAACCTTCCGTCAACTGATGAATGAGAGTGGAAAGTCGAGCTTCATGCTGCTGCAAAACGTTTGCCCGACCGATTCGAGTGAACGCGGGCTCGCGCTCGCGCTGGCGCTCTCGGAGCGTATGCTCGCGGGCAAGGGTGCCTGGCGCGTACACGGCGGCGGCTTTGCAGGCACGATTCTCGCGCTGGTGCCGCTGGACATGCTGACCGGCTACCAGGCGCAGATGGAGCGCGTGTTCGGGCAGGGCTGCTGCTATCGCTTTGCCGTGCGTCCCGTCGGCGGGATCAAGATCGGCTAACCACGCAAAGACTCAATAAGAAAAACGCCGCTTTCGAATTCGGGTTCGAGAGCGGCGTTTTTGTTTATGGTTGGGGGTTCGTTATCGAATGATGATCGTGATGACGATGAACTCCAGCACCGTAACGATCGTTTGCAGTGAAAGCGACATCGAAACATCCGCGCGCTCCTGCTCATTTCGCGTGTACATGGTCATAATGTACGGCGCGGGCGTGATGAAGAGGATAATGATCGCCCAGCGCATCGGATCGGACAGCGGCATCAGCGCGCCGAGGATCAGCAACGCGGCCACGCACAGAGCGGCGCAGACAAGCGATCGGATCGCAACGGAGATGGCGGCCGTCGCGAAGTTCTTCCCCGAGAACTCGATGCCGTAACCAACGACGATCAAGATCACGCAGGAAAGCGGAGCTGACACGAAGTTGCAGAGCGTCTTGATCAAATCCGTCACACCGGAGGGCGCAAGTGCGCGGGAAACGCCGAATATCGCGAGCGCCGCGCCGATCACCATCGCCCAAGGAATGGGGTTTCTCACCAGAGCCTTGAGAGATTCTTTGGAGGAGCAGCCAAGGTGCGCGCTGAGCACCGCCGTGAAGCCCGAAAAGACGAACAGCACGTGGCCAAAGTCTAACAGCGCCAGATAGCGCAGGTTCTCCGCGCCGAGAAGCAGCGCATAGAGCGCATAGCCGAGCATGCCGACTTCCCAGCCCGCGGTCATAAACTTCAGCATGGGGCTTTGCTTCTCCAACGGTTTCCCGATTAAAAAGCCGAGGCCCAGACCGACAAAGCCGAGCGTAAACATCGTAGCGGCAAACAGTAGGATGCTGGGCTCGTATTCCGCGGTGAAGAACAGGCTGAAGAGCATCGCGGGCAGCGCGAATTTCATCACAAACGTCTTCATGCCGTCGATTGCCTCGGGCGAGAGGATATCGCGCTTGCGCGCAAAGAAGCCGATGCCGAGCGACACGACGAGCGGGAGCACGATCTTGAGGATGGACACGATACCTTGCATGCTGTTCTCCTTGCTGATGGATCGAACGATAAGAGAATGCCCGCTGAAAAGCGGGCGTTTGTGTTGGTTTCTTTAGATTGCGGCGATTTGAGACACGCGCGCAATGTGCTCCGGCGTGGTGCCGCAGCAGCCGCCGAGCCCCCATACGCCGCCTTGCGCGAGCTTGTCCATCTCACCCGCGAACGCCTCCGCGCCGACGAGATAGACCGTCTGCCCGTCCCGATACTCTGGCAGGCCCGCATTGGGCTGCATGATCAGCGGTTTTGTCGCGCAGGCGGTAAAGCGCGGCAGCAGGGAAACGAGTTGCTCGGGGCCAACGCCGCAGTTGCAGCCGAGCGCGTCCACGCCCGCCTCTTCCAGCGCGGCAACAACCGTCTCGATCGTTTCGCCGGTCATGAGCCGCCCGGCTGGACTATAGGTCAGCGTGCAGAGCACGGGAAGACCCGCGCCGAATTCCTTCGCAGCCTTGACGCAGACGAGGGCTTCGTCCAGCGCGCTCATGGTTTCAATCAGGATGCAGTCCGCGCTCGCGGCAACGCCCGCCTCGATCTCTTCGCGAAAATACGCCGTAGCTTCCTCTTCGGTGAGATCGCCAAGCGGCTCAAGAAACTCGCCCAGAGGGCCTACATCGAGCGCGGCATACGCCGTCTTGCCGGAGGCCGATATCGCTTCCTTCACAAGGCGGACGCCGGCGGAAGCAAGCTCCGCGGGTTTGTATGCGCCGCGCTTTTGCCTTGGCTGCGTACTGCCGAATGTGTTGGAGGTGATCACATCCGCACCCGCCGCCAGATACGCCGCGTGGATGGCGCGAACGGCGTCGGGATTCGTGATATTCCAAACATCCGGCGAAGCACCGGCGGACAGACCCGCTGCTTGCAGCATGGTACCCATCCCACCGTCAAACACGAGGTGTTTTTGTGAAAACGCATCAAAAAATGACATATGTTCTGAACTCCTTGTTTGGTCGATTGTATCATGCGCGCGGCAGCTTTCGCAAGCGAAGGCCTTTCGCAGTCAAAAAAGCGGCGGGCAATTCTTGCTCCGCCGCTCGTTGGATCGATTTTTGCTTAGTCCAGCGTGGTATTGACGATTTTCGGCGGGCCTTCCAAAAGCTCCGGATTCGTCAAATACTGCTTAAAGCGGCGGAACACTGCGGCAAAATAGCTGCCAGAGCAGATGCGCTCGTCCATGACAACGCCCATGGGCAGAGAGCGCTCAAACACGATCTCCTCGCCTTTACGGACGGGGATTTCACGCATGTTGCCCAGCGTAATGAGTATGCTCGTTGTGCCAAACTCATACACGTGATGATAGATGTGGTTCGTGCGGATGCTCGCAAGGTTGCTGATGGTCAGACTCGTATGGAAGGGGCTTGCCTGAATGATACTCTTGGGAAGCAGGCCGTAGCGATCCAGCAACTTAAACATCCCAACGCCAAAGTTGACCAAGCCGGGGATTTTGAGCAGTGTACGCACGATGTCATCCGTCGCGTTCGTGTCGCCTTCCGCGCGGTTGTCGTTGATATAGCGATCCATGGTTTCATGCACGGCGAAGATATCGTCTTCCATATGGAAATACATCTTGCTCATCGTGCCGTCGAGATCGCCGGGCTTAAGCACGACCATCGCGATGGAGAACTCGTTGCGCTGATAGATGCGCTTGTTGGCGATAAAGCGGTTGAGCAGCGGGTATTCAGCTGCGGTGCGCACATACGCCGCGAGCACGAGCCCAAGATGCGAAAAGCGATAGCCTTGCTTGCGCTTCTCGTTGAGATAGGCCTGCATCGGCGAAATCGGGATATCGACCTCAATCATGTTCATCGCATCATAGCGATATTTGAGGATATACGGCATGACCGTATAGATGGGATTCGCGTCTTTGACGCGCTTGCCGTCTTTGCGCATATCAGTCCCTGCCTGCTTCTTTACAAACTTTTTCAACAAGAATACCATAGGTGTCTCATTACCGCAAGTAGAAACGCGGGGTTGCGAGAGTCGCTGCCCGGGTAAGCGCGCGCTTTGCGTTGGATCTTGCGCTTGTCTCGACAAGAAGTGTATCAAAAGCGTGAACACGAGGCGAATTTTACACGCGGGATCAATCAAACGTATGCGATTATGTTATACTATTGCAGAAGAAACAAGGAGGATGAAAACAAATGAACAAGACGATAAAGACGATCCTGAGCGCGGTGCTGGTTCTGGCGATGAGCCTGAGCATGATCGCATGCGCGTCTAGCAAGGTTCCGGAAGGATTTGACAAGGATGAACTCGGCACCGCCGCAGAAGAAATCGTAGGGCTCGCGACTACCGGCGACTACGACTCCATCATTCTCGCGCTGAGGGACGACCTCAAGACCAGCATCACAGCGGATCAACTCAAAGAAGGCTGGGCATCGCTCTATGAAAAAGCGGGTGCGTTTGTCAGCATCTCCAAGACCGTGTTCTCCAGCACAAAGGATCAAACCACCGGTGAAGATTATGCTGTGGTTCAGGTAATGGCAAAGCATGAAAACGCAAACCTCATCTACACGCTCTCCTTTGACAAGGATCTCGCACTGGTTGGCCTCTACCTCAAATAACACGTGAGCCCGCAAGTCGATCCCGCCAGAGAGGCGCTTCTCGCCTATTTTGCGCAAAACGGGATGCTCCTTTGCAATGAAAGCAAGGAGCTGCCGTATCTCGATCTCGTCGGTGGCAACTGGAACGCGATCGTCTCGCTGATGGAAAGCGGGGATGTGTGTTACAGTCGCTTTTACAAAAACCGCGTGATGTATCTTTCACGAGAGCTCTATCTTGCGCTCAAACCATATCGCCTGAGGGCGGAGCGCTTGAGCGCGCAGAGCGAGCGGCTGCTTGCGTTTTTGCAGGCGGCGGGCGAAGCGAACGCAGAGCAGATGCAGATTGCGTGCATGTTCGAGAAGAAGACGCAGACGGAGGCATTGAACCTGCTCGTTAGCGAGCTGTTCGTCACCGTGCTGCGGCGCGACGTGACGATTCACGAGAGCTGGTGTACGTTTACCTACGGGACAAGCGAACATTGGGAAGAAAAACAAAACAATCATACAAACATCATTAGCGAAAGCACGGCGGAGCAGATCTTGCTCCGCCAGCTTTCGCAAAAGCAGGTCAACGCGCTGCTTTGATCACGCTAACTTTTTCCACAAGCACTTCTTTCTTTACTTGAATGATTCACAATAAGGAGAACCCAACCATGCTGACGCAGGAGACCATAGACGCCTACTGTACGCTGCTGCACCGGGAGCTGATTCCGGCGACCGGCTGCACGGAACCCATCGCGATTGCTTATGCCGCGGCGGTCATGCGCAAAACCCTTGGCAACTTGCCGGAACGCATGCTGATCTGCGTCAGCGGAAACATCATCAAGAACGCAAAGAGCGTTGTGGTACCGGGTACGGGCGGTAAGAAGGGAATCGCGGCGGCAGCCGTGGCGGGCGTGGTCGCGGGGGACAGCGAAAAGCTCCTTGAGGTGATCGACGCAATCACGTCGGAGCAGCGAGAGCAAATCTCCACGTATCTGGCGAAAACACCGATTACGGTGGAGTGCGTTGAGGATGGGTTGACGCTGGATATCCGCATCACGGGTTATCAGGGAAAAGATAGTGCGTTTGTCCGTATCGCTGGCGCGCATACCAACGTGGTGCGCATCGAACGAAACGGAGACGTCCTTTTCGACCAGCCGATCACGCAGTCGGGGCATGAAAACGAAACTTCCGGCGCGCTCAGCACGGCGGATATCGTCGAGTTTGCGGACACGGTAGATCTCGATCTCGTCCGCGCACCGCTGAGACGGCAACTGGTGAATAACCTTGCGATTGCGGAATACGGCCTGAGTCAGGGATGCGGCGCGAACATCGGACGTGTGCTGCTCTGCGATTCGGAAGGGGACCTCGTTGCTCGCGCGCGGGCATATGCGGCCGCCGGTTCGGATGCGCGCATGAGCGGCGCGGAGTTGCCTGTCGTGATCGTCTCCGGCAGCGGAAATCAGGGCATTACCGCGAGCGTTCCCGTTGCCGTCTGGGCAAAAGCGCACGGTTTTTCCGAGGACGCGCTGCTTCGCGCGCTGATCGTCTCCGATCTGGTGACGATTCACCAGAAGACCGGCATCGGCAGGCTTTCCGCCTTCTGCGGCGCGGTCTGTGCGGGCTGTGGCGCGGGCGCGGGAATTGCGTATCTGGAAGGAACGGGGTATGACGGCGTGGCGCACACGGTGGTCAACGCGCTCGCCATCATCAGCGGCATGGTCTGCGATGGAGCCAAGGCGAGCTGCGCCGCGAAGATTGCGGTTGCGGTGGATGCGGGCATCCTCGGCTACCGGATGTATACGCAAAAACAGGAGTTTTTCAGCGGGGACGGCATCGTGGTCAAGGGGGTGGACAACACGATTCGCAACATCGGCCGCCTCGCCAAAGACGGCATGCGCGAAACGGAGACCGAGATCCTCTCGATGATGCTCGAGACGGAGACCAGATAAAGAAGAAAAAAACGCCCTTGCGGGCGTTATTTTTTTGCGCTGACTCTTACGGCCAATAGACCTGCTCGACAAGGGACACATTTCCGTCCGCATCCACGTGGATGTAATAGAAGTACGATTCCAGCAGAAGCGATGTGTTGAGCGCGTAGATGGCGCGAAACTCTTTTGCGGTCACAGAGACGGGTTCTGCTCCGTCAACGGGATCGCCGCTCGGCTTCACCATCAGTTTCAGCGGGACATCGTCGATCTCGATGGCGCGAAGCTGGGGATTGATGTTCTTTTTCACAAACTCGGAGTCGGCAAAATCATCCACCATTTTCTGCGCGTTTACTTGCGTATAACCTTCGTGATCGACGAGGAACTTGACCGCATCCGCGCCACGCAGCATGTCGAAATAGTCGAATTTTGCGATGCCGGTATCGGGATCGAACGAGATCAAATCGGCATAGCTGGAATACATCGACGGGCCCTTTGGCGTTGGCGTTGGCGACGGGGCGGGGCTAAGCGTGGGCGTTGCCGCGGTGAGCGTTGGTGTCGCGGTCGCGGCTTCGGGGGTAGCGGTCGGTGCGGCGGTCGGCGCCGGTGTTTCCGTTACGGCGGGAGTCGGGGAGGAGGTTGCCTCCGGCATGGCGGGCGCGGTGCAGGCGCAGAGCAGCAGCACTGCTGCGAGCAGAGCAATCGAGGCAACAATTCTTTTGCTGATCCGAATCATATCAATACCCTGCCTTTCTCTTTACAAATCAGATATCTGTGATTGATTAGGTTTTTGGAACAAAAAAGGAGCCGAAGCTCCTTTTATGCAGGTTTATTTCACTGTGATCAATTCATACTGCCGCGTGCCGATGCCGAGTTCTTCCGCATGTGTCAGTGTAAACGTCCAATCTGTGGAGGGCGCTGCGTCCTTAAAGTGGTCGTGAAGGCTTTCGCACTTCTCCAAATTATCGCTGAGTTGACTACCGGGTAAGACTGGCATGCGATTGCAGGCGTCCGCGCAGGCTTGATCGAGAGCCACGGGGTCAAACGAGGCGAACATGCCCACGTCGGGAATGATCGGTGCGTCGTTTTCACTGTGACAGTCGCAATTCGGGGAAACCTGCATGACGATATTGATGTGGAAATTCGGGCGGTTTTGCAGCACGGCAAGCGAATATTCGGCGATCTTCTCGCACAATGGCAGCTCGCTGTTGAAACCGTCGTTTTCGATTGCGTCAAAGTTGCAGGCGGCGATGCAGCGTCCGCAACCGACGCAGCGGTCGTGGTCGATACTCGCGATCTTTTTCTCGTCGTAGCTGATGGCGCCATGCGCGCATTGTTTCGCGCACTGGCGGCAGGCTTTACACATGTCCCGGTCTACCGTTGGTTTTCCGTCGCAGTGCTGATCCATCTTGCCCGCGCGGGAGCCGCAGCCCATACCGATGTTTTTCAGCGCGCCGCCAAAGCCCGTTGCCTCGTGTCCCTTGAAGTGGTTGAGCGACACGAAGATATCCGCGTCCATGATCGCCTGACCGATCTTCGCTTCTTTGATGTGCTTGGTACCGGTCAGCGGCACAAGCTTCTCGTCGAGGCCCTTGAGCCCGTCCGCAATGATGATCTGGCAACCGGTGGAGGCGACGGAAAACCCGTTTTCCGCGGCGGCATCCAGATGCTCCAGCGCGTTCTTTCGTCTGCCGGGGTAGAGGGTGTTGCAGTCGGTCAAAAACGGCTTGCCGCCCTTGGCGCGAATCACGTCCGCAACCACGCGCGCGAAATTCGGGCGCAGAAACGAGAGGTTGCCCGGCTCTCCAAAGTGAACCTTGATGGCGACGAAACGATCCGCAAAGTCGATATTCTCAATACCGGCGCGTTTGATGAGCCGCCTGAGTTTTACAGGCAGCGGATTTTCGAAGTCCGTTCTGAGATTTGTAAAGTAAACTTTTGATGGCTCCATGAAATCGGGTACTCCTCATAATGTTTTTCGATCGGGGATAAATTCATCATAGCACAAATGTTCGATGTTCACAACGCCGCAGAAGCTTGCGCTTTTTTTCATCCTATCCGGCTAAGACGGCGATGAGCAGACTTGCGTTTTTGTCCATAAACAGCTATCATGTTTCGTTGAGTGGTAAAAAAAGACGCGCAGAAATCCAAGCGGTGATCATGAGAATTCGCAAGAATCGCGCGCAAAAAACGGAAACGGTGCATAAAACAATGTCACACAGCGAACACAAGGGACATGGGCTGGGTGCGGTGATGTTACTCTCCGCCTCGTTGATTTGGGGCGTTGCGTTCGTCGCGCAGAGCGCGGGCATGTCGTATGTCGGGCCTTATACCTTCACGGCGGTGCGCAGCGCGCTGGCAGCGCTTGGCCTTGGCATCCTGATTCTCATCCTGGACAAAACCAGCTATAAATCAAAGAACACCGATAAAAAGGTGCTTTGGCGCGCGGGCATCATCCTCGGCGTCGTGATGACCATCGCGAGCAATCTTCAGCAGATCGGGCTCGTGACCACCTCCGCAGGAAAAGCGGGGTTCATCACGTCGCTTTATATCGTCTTAGTTCCGGTGTTCGGGCTCTTTCTTCGGAGAAAGCCGCATCCGATGCTCTGGATCAGCGTGCTCATCGCGCTCGTCGGATTGTATTTCCTTTCGATTCGCGGGGATTTTTCGATGAGCAACGGGGATTTACTCGTGCTCGCCTCCGCGGTGGCGTTTACGTTTCAGATTTTGCTGGTCGATCATTTTTCGCCGAAGGTCGATATCATCCGACTCAACTGCATCCAGTTCAGCGTGATGGCGATTCTCTCGTTTGTACCGATGATGGTGCTGGAGCAGCCGAAGGTCTCCGCGATCTCCGACGCATGGCTCACCATCGTCTACGCGGGGCTCTTCTCCGGATGCGGGGCGTATACGCTGCAAATGCTTGGGCAAAGGCGCGTGGAACCGACCACGGCTTCGCTGCTTTTAAGTCCGGAAAACGTTTTTGCCGCATTGGCGGGCTGGGTGATATTGGGGCAGAAGCTCTCCGCGCGGGAGCTAGCCGGTTGCGCGCTGGTGTTTGCCGCGATTATCTCGTCTCAACTGCCGTGGAGAAAGTGGTTTGGCAAAAAATCGGCACCTGAAGCCGTTCCTGCCCCGATCACACATCCCAAAGACTAAACTAAATTCAATAGAGTAACAAAAGAGCAAGGTTCGTCGCCTTGCTTTTTTTGTGATTTCCCGTATCATAGAGCTATGCAAAATCAACAGAATCAAACAGAACTGAGTAACAAAAAAAACAAGAAAATTCTTGTCGTCTCCGTCGGGCACCACACGCGCCTCGGGGATATTTTAGAGTACGCGCTTGCGGGCGCTGCGTTTGAAACCGAGGAAGCGGAAGCGTTTCTCAACGAAAGTTGGAATAATCGAACGCTGCTTTTTGCGATCAGTGCGGATGAAACGAGCGGAAAGGCGCAACTACACACGCTAATTGCCAGTTTGCGCGAGAAGAATAATTCACTTGAGGGCTGCGTTTGCGCGGCGATTGCGGATGGAGCGCAGGGAAGGCTTGCACATCTGGATCTGCTCGCTCTGCTGCTTGCGGCAAACGGCGCCGGGGCGAGACTGCCCGCGCGCCCGCTGCTGGAAGGTGATCGGGAGTTACGCTATTTTTCTGGCGGACGCGAGTCGTCCTTCGAGCGATACCGCATGCAGGCGCGCCAGCTCGTGGAGCGGTTGACGACGCCTGAAGCGACGTCGGAGCATCCGCGCGTGCGGGTATGCATTGCGCTGGAGGACGGAGCCGCGCACGACTGGCGGGCGTTGCTCGACCGGATGATCGAAACCCGCGGCGGAGTGCTCACGGATGATCAGGAACCGGATGAAACCATATTGGTCTGCGAAAACACAGCAGGAATGCCGGAGGAAAGTACGCTTTCGCTGCTCGATGGCGCGGGCAGGCTCGTCGTGTTCCTCGCTTCTCCCGCGATGGGAAGCGACCTCTATATCGCCTGCTTGCTGGAGCGCGCCTGCCTGCGCGGGAACTACAGCCTTTCGCCGCGTGGGACGTTGGTGCTTGAGGGCATCAACGCGATGGAGGTGCCGGTGAGCAAGCGCGAGACGGAACGGGTGAAGGCGGCTATCACGATCTAGGCGCAACATACACCTATCAGCATTCGCTTATGTCAGGTTCTCTAATATAATTCGATACTTTTCCATTGCCAGCTCGCTTGGTTCGCCTTTTTTGCAGAAGGCGAGTTGAGCGAGTTTTGCGTGCGTGCGCTCGACGACGATCTGACCGTCCTTCAGCTTGCCTTGCAGGACAGCGAGCGCGTCCAGAAAGCGCGGGTCGCGCTTTGCCGCGTCGTAAAACGAGAGCACGAATACATAGTAGAAGAGATTGTATTGTAGAAACGGAAACGACACCTGATGAAACAGCGTTCCGATGCCATAATGGCAGGGCCCCAGCGGCGCGCGCGTGACCCAATGCCCAAGCAAAAATTCCACCGCGCGATCAAGCCGCGCATCCTTGTTGCAATACGGCGTCTGACGAAAGGCATCCAGCGCGGCAAGCGTCGGGCCGGGATTGGAGGCGTCCGTCTCCGGCCCGTGACCGAAGAAAAACTTGTTGCAGCGCCATCCGCCATCCAGATACTGCGTCTCGAGCAGATGCGTCAGCGTCGCTTGCAGGCGGGCATCACTTGCAAAACCCAGCGCGCAGAGCGTCCTTGCCGCATGAATCGTATGGCAGGGGAAGATGCTGCTCTTTGGGACAAGCGAAAAGCGACCGTCCGCGCGCTGCGCCTGCCAGAGGAGCGAGGACGCACCATCCAGCGCGGGATGGGACGCAGGCAACCCCAGCTCCGTGAGCATGTAAGCTGCTTCTAGCGTGGAAAAAGGGCCACCCTTGATTAGGTAGTGATCCGGCGTTGCCCAAAATAGCGCTCCGTTGTCGCCGCCATGAGAAAGGATTGCTTCGATGTCGGACGAATACTCCATATCGGTCGAATGATCCATGGTCTTCCTCCAATCTGTTCGGTAAAACGGATATCGGCAGTTGAAAGCAAGCAAGTGAACCCGCGCGATGCATATCATGCGAAAGCATCAGAGAGGTCTTTCTCGTATAGATAAAACAGCCCTTTGCGATAATGGATCGTGCCAGCCTTTTGATACCCGCGCGACTCGTAGAGATGCAGCGCCGCGGGGTTCTGCGAAAACGCGTCCAGCCGGATTGTGCGGATGCCGCTAGCGCGCACCATGCCTTCCAACTGATCCATCGCCTTTCGCGCAACGCCCTGTCCCTGAAAGTCCGGGTGAACGCAGAGGCGGTGCAGCACGACGATCTGCGTTTCACGGCAGCGCCAGTCTGCGCTTTCGTAATCCGAATCCTCGCAGTAGTCCAACATAAAAGCAACCGCGATGCGACTGCCGATCATGCCGACGGTCATGTTCCCGTGGCGGATGTCCTCTTCGAGAATTCCTGCATCGGGATAGAGCTCGTCCCACTGGAAAATGCCCTGTTGGTCCATGGATTGTGTCGCCGCGTGAAACAGATGTATCAACTCCGGCAAGTCGGACGCTTGTGCGCGAAAGAACTCCATAGTTGTCCCCTTTGCAATGGTGGATACAATATTATACCGTGAAGCATGCAGACAAGGTGAGAAAAATCGATGAATTAATCGCATAAAATACAATAGAAATGCATGACTATACAATTCAACAACCATTTGATGAGCGATTTAGTGGAAAGCATGCTTGTCGCTTCCTTTACTGAAAAAACCGCTTAAAATAAGGAGTTTTGTCTTGAATTTTTACACTGATGTGAATTTTCTGTTGACTTTGAGAGTGCATATATGTTTATATATAATATAATCGCTTGATATAACATCAGGCAAGAATATGAGTTGGAATCGGGCGTATTCACGTACGCCCGAAATGATTGTTTCAGGATTGCGGTGCCGTCTCCGGTGTTGGGGGTGTGCGCGACCCGCCGCCGGAAAACAATGATGAGGAGCGTGGACATGACATCTTACATTCTGAAACGAATTGGATCGGCGCTGATCACCTTATTGGTGGTTGCCGCCGCCACATTCTTTCTGATGAACGCTGTACCGGGCAGCCCGTTTATCACGGAGAAATCGACGCCCGAGATGGTAGCCAGGGCCGAGGCGAAGTATGGCCTGGACAAACCGTTGGTTGTGCAGTTCTATAACTATGTAAAAGGCTATTTTGTCGGAGACATGGGTGTCTCGCTCAAGATGCAGCAGGATACCAGCGTATCTGAAATCATCTTCCATCAAAACAAGTTTGTACTCTCTGCCCGCGTTGGCGCGTACGCACTTATGCTTGCCGTGGTGCTGGGGGTGCCTTTTGGCTGCATTGCGGCTTACAATCGAGGCAACTGGATCGACGGGTTTTTGCGCATCGTCACGACCATCGGTGTCGCAATCCCCGGATTTGTGGTCGCAACCAGTATATTGGTGCTATTTGGCGTACAATTGCAGTGGTTACCCGTTCGATCGGGCAGTCTGGAGACCGCGAGTGCGTTTATTTTACCCGTGTTTGCGCTGGCGTTCTATCCTTCCTGCTATATCGCAAAGTTGACCCGCGCGAGTATGCTCGACGCGATCAATCAGGATTATATCCGCACCGCGCGCGCCAAAGGCCTAAAGACCGGCACGGTGATCTTTAAGCACGCGTTGCGCAACTCCCTGATTCCTGTTATTACCTATTTAGGGCCGCTGACCGCGTACGTCATCACGGGCGGTTTCGTCGTGGAGACGACGTTCAGCATTCCCGGCCTTGGCAAATATTTCATCTCGAGCATTCTCAATCGCGACTATCCGATCATCATGGGTACCACGATTGTTCTGGCTGCGTTGATCATCATCATGAACCTGATTGTCGATATCGCATACAAGCTCGTAGACCCGAGAATCAGCCTTTCGAAGGGAGACGAGTAACCATGGAAAAGAAATCGATGAAGTTTAACCTCTTCCACACGAATGTTGACGATATTCTCAAGATGAACGAGTTTTCACCCGCGGATTTTGAGAGCGCGACAAAACTGGAAAAAGAATCCATGGTAGAGCTGCACAAGAGCGTTTCCTATTGGAAAGATGCTGTGCGCCGCTTTAAGAACAACAGTGTTTCGATGGTTGCACTCGCGGTCGTCATCCTGCTGACCCTGTTTGCGTTTGCGGGCCCCTACTTGATGCCGTATTCCTATGAGGAGCAGTATCGCGGCTCGATGAAACTTGGGCCTTTCGAATACTCCGACAGTGAGATGCAAGCAAAAAAGGCGATGGAAGATGCTGACGCTGTCTTCACCACCGCGCTGATGCAAGGCTCCATGACCTCGCTGAAAAAGGGCGACTACGCATTCGTATATCATGGACAATGGTATGCGTTTACGATCAAGAAAACGCTGCGCTCCGGCTTCCTGATGTATAAGGCAGACGCTGCAGATCCGCTTTACACCGTCAAGGAAGACGACTTCCTCGCGAGCGGCAACTATGATAAAACGCCTGTCAGTATGGCCCCGATCGACGGCAAACCAAGCGATCCGGATGTGACGATCATCAAACTCAGCGAGAGCATTTTCCCGCATGTGTTTGGAACGGATTCGGCAGGGCGCGATATTATGTCCCGAACGATGTATGGCGCGCGAGTGTCTCTGCTCGTCGGCGTCATCGCAAGCTTGATCGTGCTGGTGATCGGTTCGATCTACGGCGCAATCTCCGGCCTGCTCGGCGGCAAAGTAGACTTCGTCATGATGCGTTTCGTCGAGCTCATCTATTCCGTGCCGGATGTGCTGATCGTGCTGCTGTTGCAGGTTGTGTTGCAAACGCCGCTGCAAAACTGGTTTGACACCTCCACGGTACCGTTTGTCCGCGCGCTGAGCACGCTGGGCGTCGGAATCGTGAGCATCTTCATCACGTTTGCACTGCTCTATTGGGTTAGCATGGCGCGCATTATCCGCGGTCAGGTGCTCATGCTCAAGAAGCAGGAGTACGTGACGGCGGCGACGGTGCTTGGCGCATCCAACAGCCGTATCATTCGCAAGCACCTGCTGCCCAATAGCATCGGCCAGCTCGTGGTTACCACGTGTCTGGAAATCCCCTCGGCAATCTTCTTGGAGTCGTTCCTCTCGTTCCTCGGTTTGGGCATTTCCGCGCCGATGTCGAGCCTTGGCTCCATGTGCTCCGACGCCATCGATACCATTACGGTCTACCCGTACCGGCTGCTGTTCCCAGCGATCATCCTGAGCCTGCTCGTCCTTTCGTTGAATCTCGTTGGCGACGGCATGCGGGACGCACTGGATCCGCGGCTGAAGAAATAGGAGGGCGCAAGGTATGAGTGGCAAATTATTAGAAATCAAAAATCTGCAAGTCTCGTTTTTCACCCCGGTTGGCGAGGTGAAAGCGGTGAATGGCATCGATTATAGCTTGGGCTACAACGAAGTCATGGGCATCGTCGGCGAATCCGGCTCCGGCAAAAGCGTGGAAGCATACGCGATCATGGGACTCTTGCAGAGCCCCGGCCGTGTAGTCGGCGGCGAGGTGCTGTTTGACGGCGAAGACATCCTGAAATACGATTCCAAAAAGATGACGGATCTACGGGGAAACAAGATCAGCATGATCTTCCAAAACCCGATGACCTGCCTAAATCCCGTCTATACGATCGGCGATCAGCTGGTTGAGGCGCTCACTTGCCATGACAAGTACATCACCAACGCTGCCGCAAAAGCGCGCGCCATTGAGATGCTGGAACTCGTCGGCATCAACAACGCCGATAAGCGCTTTTCGCAGTATCCGCATGAGTTCTCCGGCGGCATGCGTCAGCGCGCGATGATCGCCATGGCGCTGATCTGTAACCCCAAGCTCCTGATTGCAGACGAACCGACCACCGCGCTGGACGTGACGATTCAGGCGCAGATCATCGAACTGATGAAAGCGCTGCAAAAGAAGACGGATATGTCCATCGTCTTTATCACGCATAACCTCGGCGTGGTCGCAGAGATTTGCGACAAAGTAACGGTCATGTACGCCGGCCACGTGATGGAACAGGGCGCGGTCGAAGATATCTTCTATTCTCCGCAGCATCCCTACACACGCGGACTTCTGCTCTCCATGCCGAGACTGGACTCCGATAGCCATGAGCGCATGATTCCCATCGAAGGCACACCGGTCGATTTGCTTGACCCGCCGAGGGGATGCAGCTTCGGGCCTCGCTGTGAGCACTGCATGAAGATCTGCCTCCGAAACGCCCCGCCGCTGGTCGAGATCGGCGACAACGGGCATGTCTCCGCTTGCTGGATGCATGTGCGTCAGGCCGCGGAACAGAAGGAGGCGAAGTAACATGGAAGAGAAACGTGAGAAATTACTCGAGATCGAGAAACTCCGTAAATATTTTCCGGTCAAGACCGGACTTCTGCGCAAGGACTATGTACAGGCGGTTCAGGATGTAACCCTGCATATCTACAAGGGTGAGACGCTTGGCATCGTTGGCGAGTCAGGCTGCGGCAAGACCACCCTCGGCAGAACGATTCTGCGGCTGTATGAACCGACCAGCGGCAAGATTGTCTACAACGGAGAGACCATATTTGACAGCGAGAAGAAGATCTCGATCAATATGTTGCCGTTCCGCCGCAAGATGCAGCTCATCTTTCAGGACCCGTCCGCTTCACTCGATCCGCGTATGACGGTCGGCGAAATCGTCGGTGAGGCGCTGGATATTCACAAGCTGACCTCCGGCAAAGCAGAGCGCACCGCGCGCATCAGCAAACTTCTGGAAGACGTCGGCCTCAACTCCGAGCATGCCAACCGCTTTCCGCACGAGTTCTCAGGCGGTCAGCAGCAGCGCATCGGCATTGCCCGCGCGCTGGCGGTGGAGCCGGAATTCATCGTTTGCGACGAACCCATCAGCGCGCTGGATGTTTCCATCCAGTCGCAGGTGATCAATATGCTCGAGGACCTGCAAAAGGATCGCGGGCTGACATACCTGTTTATAGCGCATGATCTCTCCGTGGTGCGCCATATCTCCGATCGCATCGGCGTCATGTACCTGGGATGTCTGGTTGAGCTTGCGGAGAGCTATGAGCTCTGCAACAAACCCATCCATCCGTATACGCAGACGCTGCTCTCCGCGGTGCCCTTGCCGGACCCGGAGAAGAACAAGAAGAGAAAGCGTATCCTGCTCGAAGGAGATATCCCCAGCCCGCTCAATCCCCCGACCGGTTGCCGTTTCCATACGCGCTGCCCGTACGCAATGCCGGTTTGTAGCGAAAAAGAACCGGAGTTCATTGAATATTCCGAAGGGCATTTCGCAGCTTGTCACAAGTTGGAGCTGGAGCGCTAAGGACACGTTCACTCGTTACAACAATCGCTTTGGCGGCTTTGAGCCAGGCAAATAAGAAGCCGCGGCGATTTTGTAAATACACCCAATACATTCTATGAGGAGGAAACAAATGAAAAAGACTATCGCGATTCTGCTCAGTCTTGTAATGGTGTTCAGCGTGCTGACCGCCTGCGCAAAGACCGCCGCGCCCGCGGCGACCGAAGCCCCCGTCGCAGAAGCAACCGCAGCCCCGACGGAAGAAGTCGCACAGCCGATGACTTCTGGCGAAGGTGGCGGGTTCCCCGTCAGTCCGCTGTATTTCTACACCAACATGTATTGCCTGCATGAAGGCGTAGAGAACGTGTGGTACACACCCTTTGGCTATTACTTCTTCACCGGCGCAACCGGCAAAGCAGACGTTACCGCCTGCATCGCGTCCGAACCGGAAACCATCGACCCGGGCCAGATCAGCTCCGTCGACGGTTCCACCTATACGAACCACCAGTTCGAGAACCTGATGAAGTACACCACCACTGGTGAACAGTATCAGGATGACGCCTCCGTGCTCAACACGAAGATCGTCAACGGTATGGCAGAGTCCTACACCTCCGTGATCAACGCTGACGGCACCGTGACCTATACCTTCACGCTGCGTGATGCAAAGTGGAGCGACGGTCAGCCTGTCACCGCGAATGACTTCGTTTACTCCTGGCGCCGCCTGGTCGATCCGGCCACCGCAAGCGATTACGGCTACATTCTCGACGGTATCGTCGTGAACGCAACCGAAGTCAACGGCGGCACGATGACGCCCGACCAGCTTGCAGTTACCGCCGTGGACGACAAGACCTTCCAGGTCACCCTCGTTGCGGAGTGCCCGTATTTCCTCGAGCTCTGCGCGTTTGCCAGCCTCGTGCCGCTGCGTGAGGATGTTGTGAGTGCAGGCGCAACATGGACGGATCCGGCGACCATCGTTGTCAACGGCCCGTACAAAGCGGTTGAGTGGGTACACGACAGCTACATCAAGTTCGCGAAGAACGCCGAGTACTATGATGCCGCGAACGTGACCGGCCCGGATACCATCACCTATTACCTCAGCGACAGCGAAACCGCCATCCTCTCGGCCTATCAGTCCGGCGAGTATGACTTTATTGAAAACTTCCCGACCGACATGGTTAAGACCCTGCAGGCGAGCGGAGATTGCTACATCAACGATTACGTTGGTACCTACTTCCTCTACCTGAGCGCGAAGAACATCCCCGATTGGCGTATGCGCGCCGCGATCACGCTGGTCATCGATCGTCAGAACATCGTTGACAACGTGACCCAGGCCAACCAGGTGCCCGCGACCGGCTTAACCGCCGCCGGCATCAAGGACAGCGCTGGCAACAACTTTGCCAACACCGTCTCCGCTGATGGTCCTACCATGTGGGCATGGCTCCAGGCAAACCTGGGCGACGCTCTCGGCCTCGACCTGAACAACTATGACGATCGCAGCGAACTCGCCGAGTACCTCGTTGCGCAGGCAGCGGCGGATGGTTATGACACCACCAAGACCATCTACTACAACTTCAACACCTCTGAGACGCATCAGGCAATTGCCGAAGCCGTGCAGAGCGACGTGAAGTCTGTTCTCGGTCTGAACCTCGAACTGGCGAACCAGGATTGGAACGTCTACACCGACGGCCTCGCGGCGGACACCTTTGGTCTGGCGCGTCTCGGTTGGATCGCGGACTACAACGATGCGGTTACCTACCTCGAGCTCTTCGTCAATGGCAACTCCTATAACTATGGCGAGTGGGTCAACGACGAGTACACCAGCCTGATCGACCAGGCCAAGAAGCTGCCGGGCGGCGCGGAGCGCGATGCTCTGCTCTATCAGGCAGAACCGATCCTCTTCACCGGTACGATGAAATAATCGGGTGAAGGATTGACCCTGTAGCTTTCGTAAGAAAGCAGATTGAGTCAAACAGCGAGCGCCTCCGTACTTTGTATGGAGGCGCTCGTTTTTGTGTTCGCTTTGGTGCAAAAAAGGTTTGTCGGGACGCTGGCAAATCGCGGCTAAACTATGATAGGATAGATCCATACAGGGTTACGATACCCCTTCAAACGCAGGAGGAATGCTCAATGAAGTTCGCGGGAACACTCTTAGCCGTGCGCGATATCAGCCGCGCAAGGAAGCTCTATGAAGGTCTGCTGGGGTGCAAGGTGGGCATGGATCTGGGTGTTCATGTCGCCTATACAAACGGGGTTTTTCTACAGGAAGAGCAATCTTGGCTTTCGTTTATCGACAAGCAGGCGGATGAAATCACCTTCGGCGCGAATGCCTTTGAACTCTACTTTGATGAACACGAGATAGAGTCTTTTTATGTTCGCCTGCTCGCGTTTGGCGTAGAGCTGGTGCATGAGCTCAAGGAGCATAGTTGGGGTCAGCGTGTCGTTCGCTTTTACGATCCAGATGGACACATCATTGAAGTAGGAGAACACATGGGGGACGTTGCGCACC
>JBDKRF010000146.1:0-2462 GCA_039683525.1 Clostridiaceae bacterium | reverse complement strand
CGGACGACGGCTGCGGCATGTCGCCGGAGCGGCTGGAAGAGGTCCGCGCGTCGTTGGTCAACGGCAGGAAAGAAGGCTTTGGCCTGCGAACGGTACACCAGCGCATCCAGATTTTATTTGGCGCGGAATACGGGCTTACACTGGAGAGCGAGCCGGACGTAGGCACCAGAATACTCGTTAGAATTCCCATGCAGACGAGTGAAAAGGAGATGGGCGCATGAAAAAAACACTCGCTGTCCTATGCGTTTTGATGTTGCTCCTGATGCTGCCGGTTGGTTGCGTTACGGAGAATAAAGACGGTTCAGATGACCCCGATCCGGCGGTCGGCAACCTGATCGTGGTCGGGTTTTCGCAGGTTGGCGCGGAGTCGGAGTGGCGTGTCGCCAACTCGGAGAGCATGAAGAACGCCCTGAGCGAAGAGAACGGCTACGAGCTGATCTTCGACGACGCGAGAAACGAGCAGGAAAACCAGATTCGCGCCATCCGCACCTTCATTCAGCAGGACGTGGACTATATCGTCTTCTCTCCGCGCGTCGAAACCGGCTGGAACTCCATTTTGCAGGAGGCACGTGACGCGGGGATTCCGGTGCTCGTCATCGATCGCGACATAGAGGTTGCGGATCGAAGCCTGTATACGGCGTATATCGGCTCCGATTTTCGCAAGGAAGGCGAAACCGCCGTCAACTGGCTGGAACACCTGCTGGATAGAAAAGGCGTGACGGAAGATACGATCAAAATCGTGCACATTCAGGGCACAATCGGCTCCTCCGCGCAGATCGGGCGAACCGCCGCGCTGGAAGGTGCGCTCAAGCGGCACCCCAACTGGCAGATTGTCTCGCAGGAATGCGGAGACTTCACGCGCGCAAAGGCCTATGAGGTCATGGGCGCTATTTTAAAGGAAAACAAGGATATCGACGTGGTGTATTGCGAAAACGACGGCGAAGCGCTGGGTGCGATCGACGCGATGGAGGAAGCGGGGCTTTCCTGCAACACGGATGGCGGCGTGATCGTGATCTCTTTTGATGCGACAAAGCTGGGGTTGACTTATTGCCTGGAAGGCAAGATCGCGCTGAACGTGGAGTGCAATCCGCTGCAGGGCCCGTATGTCGCGGAGCTGATTCAGCGGTTGGAGCGAGGAGAAACGGTCGAGCAGGTCAAACATGTCGACGAGACCGCGTTTGACTGCTTTACCATTACAAAAGAGATGATCGCAGGACGCGGGTACTGATCCACGACGACTAACGAAATCAAGAGCGCTGGAAACAGGGCTCTTTTTTATGTCTTGGCCTCAAAATCTGTCAGGCATTTTTTTACGTAGAACGTTTGAAAAATTACAGTAAAAATCGTGTAAAAAGTGTGAGCTGAATCCGCGCGGTTTGTAATCTAATCGGGTTGGTTTACATTCTTATCCGCTTGCTGTGAAGCCATTGGATTACAGTTGTCTATATGTTATAAGGATTGTGTTGGTCATTTCTATCTCTACCAACTTGAACTTCACTTCTCAAAAAAGGAAAGGAAATCGGAAACATGAAAAAATTTGTAACATTGCTCCTTGTTGCCATGCTCGCGATTGGTATGGTTGCTTGTGCATCGACCGCCGCGCCCGCAGCGACCGAAGCCCCCGCAGCTGCCGCCGCAACGGAGGCACCAGCTGCCGCGACGGAAGCACCCGCCGCACCCGCGCTGATCAAAGTCGGCATCATCAACAACCCGCCGGCAGAGTCTGGCTACCGTGCAGCGAACGTTGCGGACTTTGAGAAAGTCTTCACCGAAGCGAACGGCTATGCCGTCTCCACCTTCTACAGCCTGAAGAACGACGAGCAGCTCAATGCCGCCACGCAGTTCATCACGGATGGCGTAGACTACCTGCTCATCTCCGCCGCGGCGACCGATGGTTGGGACGCAGTCCTTGCCAGCGCCAAAGAAGCCGGCATCAAAGTGTTCCTGTTCGACCGTATGATCAACACGGACGAGAGCAACTATGAAGCTGCTGTTGTTTCCAACATGGCCAATGAAGGCGTAACCGCCGTCGAATGGCTCAAATCGCAGAAGCTGGATTCCTACAACGTGATCCATATTCAAGGCGCGATGGGTTCCGATGCGCAGATCGGCCGTACCGCGGCGCTGGATGCCGAGTTCGCAGCCGGCACCATGACCAAGGTTGTGCAGCAGACCGCAACTTGGGATGAAGCAACCGCAAAGCAGATCGTGGAATCCGTCATCAACTCCGGTGAAGAATTCAACGTGATCTACGCCGAGAACGACGGTATGGCCAAGGGCGCTGTCGCGGCGCTGGACGAAGCGGGCATCACCCACGGCGTCGGCAAGTCCGTCATCGTGATGGGCTTTGACTGCAACAAATGGGCGCTTCGCGAACTGCTCGCCGGCAACTGGAACTATGACGGCCAGTGCAGCCCCTTCCAGGCGACTGTGATCGCAGACATGATCCAGAAGCTCGAAGC
>JBDKRF010000145.1:0-7189 GCA_039683525.1 Clostridiaceae bacterium | reverse complement strand
AGTAGAGTTATCACAAGCGATCAAGTCAAGCCCCAAATTGTAAAACGTGTTCAACATGGCAGCTGACCCATAGCTTTCGTGAGAGGAATTCAGTTGAAGTAATGCTTTATCTGCATTTACAAAGGCTTGGAAAGAATATGGTACTTTCGTTATAAAACTTTGACCATCATCTAGTTTCTTAATGTGAGATTCTAGCTCTTCCTTTGTTGTGTAGTAGTCGAAATAGCTTTCAAGAAAATCAAGCTCTTGTTTTTTTACTCCATCAACAGAAATCAAGAAACAAAGAGAAGACACGAAATCGATGCGCATCTGATTCGGCGTGGATCTGTTGCTGCATAGTTGAGCACAACCAAACCCGTTATGATCCAATGCTTCTCCAATTTCGAATAACAGGTTTAGAATTTCTTTCATCTCGAAATGTTCCATTATGCTTGAGTTCTTTCTGACTTCAAAGTCAAATATATGATTGCTGCGATTTCATTCACAAACGTTATAATATGAGGAGTTTGCAAATCCGATGAGCCTCTCATCGACATATCAGTATTGTAACATACAGATAGAATAAACAGAAACAGCTTGCCAAGGGAATATTTTACGCATCAATTTGCTCGACTATCATTGCATCTGCATATATAGCTATAACAAAGTAACTTCCATGAAAGTTGGTGGTGAAGACCCTCAAACGGAAACCTTTTTACGGCAATGGCTTGATGATGTTGTAGCTATTGAGGAATCAAACGAGGATGACAGCGTTCTACGATACCCACCGTTATTGCCAGGAGGAAAGCAATAATTTTCGATGATGTGCTTACTGACATAAAGAAACTCATTGGACTCCGACTTGAAAGTATTCGCCCCGGAGCTGACATAGTCGTTGTGGAAATGGATGACGATAAAAACTGTTTGCTCCTACGGACAACGCAAAACCAGATAAAATCACATCCTTATGGTGAGTTGGAAGTAATATGGGAGGAATTAATGCGCCAACCCGCCGTACACGTCGAAAGGGTTTTGCATGGCTCTCGAACAAGTAGAAATCAACCAAAGACTATTCTTGCCAACCTTCCTTATATAGAGTGGTTGAAACTCTCGAATATGAAGCATATAGCATATATCGGTAAAAGTTCGCATCCGTTTGGAACTCTAAAACAGATGAATGCACTCCAAGCCGCAGATATAGCCGCCCGAATTTCGTCCCCTGCAATATTTGAAGGATATTCGGCGCTTGTTGTCACAAAGGATCTCAACGGAAGCATATCTGCCATGCGCTGCTTAGGTGGCGGAGCGACTGACCTTGTATGCCAGGGGGCATATAGTTTGAAAACGCCGTCTTATCGGTTTCTATTTGTGCTACACAGTATGACAACACTTGCGGAGGGCACATATTTTATTCTTGAACGCGGAGAAGACGACGTAGGCCTTCCATGCTTGATTTGCGGACAAAAATACAGCGTTATTGATAAAGACGGAGTAAAGGCAATGCAAATCATAAAGTAGCTTGCTCTACGCAGTCGCTATCGTGCTTTATTCAATTGACTATTTCAATATAGTCAACGAACATTTGAATGATAATTAATTAACGATAGCCCAATCTTTTCAACGATAGCCTAATAATTCAACGAGAGCTCGGTCATCGGCTGGGCTATTTGGCTTGAGAACGGCAATTTAGACGAGAAAACCACTGTAAAATTGCTCCGTTGCGCCTTGCGTTTCTTCACGGTAACGCGAAAAGAGCCCGAATCATGGGCTGTTTTAGCAAAGAAAAAGAACGATAATTTTCTATCAAAATTACCGTTCTTTTGTGGTGGAGGCGGGGAGAATCGAACTCCCGTCCGAAAACCCCTCAACCAGACTTTCTACGAGCGTATCCGGTGGTTTTACATTCCCTCTCCCGATCTCCCTCCGGCAGGATATCGGCTTTAGTAGCTTCATAAGTCCGGCCCGCCGCAAAGCTTAGACGGGTTCGTTCCCTACCCTAAATGACGCCCGTATCTGAGACGGTAAGTTTTCCCAGGCGAACGGTCACTGCTTAAGCAGCGACAGCTAAAGTATTTTTGTCAGTTACTTTAATCTGTTCCCGCTTTTAACGAAGCTCGGGCCTTCGGCTCGCTTATCCAACATCGGCGATCCCCGTCGAAACCAGGTTCGCCCCCATATTTGATTATTATACACGATCCGGCAGGTTTTCACAACCCCCGCGCGATCAGGCGGAGTGTGTTTCGCCGCTCTCGATCGGTGAAATATGCAGGTCGGGCAGGCGATCCCGTTTCACGCACATGAGCCAGAAATAGAACCCGCCCAGCATGGTTATCGCCAGGATGCGATACTGAAAATGCATGCCCTTATACATCGGCTCCGTCGCAACCAGCGTCCAGAGAATCGGCAGGAACGAAATCGCCAGCATCACCAGCGCGCGCGCATAGGAGTGCTTATCTGTGCGAGAGAACACCATATAGACCGCGGCAACGAGCCCGATTCCCGCCGAGATGAACAGCATCGGCCAGTCGAAAAGATGCTTGAACGCCGCGATGATCACCGTGGGCTTATCGTAGAGAATTTCCGTGCCTTCCGGCTTCGTCACGCCGATGTGTGTCGCAAGCGCGTTCCAAGCCGTACCAAATGCGTCCTGATTGGTAAACGCGCTGCTGAGCAACAGCTTTGCAATCCACATCGCAAAATACGCAGCAAACCAGATCGCCATGCACTTGAGCGTCGTAAGCAGCATCTCTTTTGCGCGCACCTCCGGCTTTGCGTAGCTGATGCAGATCAGCCAGCAGAGCATCGGCAGCCCGAATGTGACCAGCGGCGCCGTATAAAAGTCGATATACTGCGTCGTCATGCCGAGAATCATAAATAACATCGGCGCGCGCGCGGGTTTCTTCATCAACATCGGCACAAATAAGATACCGATGAACGCGACGATGAAGCACCCGCTGTATTGAAACAGCGCACTTACGATGACTGGATTGATGAACAGAATCGCCGCGGTGAAGAGCATCGGCGGCCAGACAGATCGGGTCTGGAACCCGAGCATCAGCGTGCAAAGGCCCATCAGCAGAAAGAACGTCCACATGATCATCGTGCGCATGGTGCCATAGTCCATTACCGATAGCAGCGCACGCACATAAGTACGAAATCCGTGCCAGTAGCGCACATAAAACACATCCGCCTGCTCGTGATTCTTAACCGTGTCACGCGCATCCTGGAAGGTAAAGTCATCCTCCAGCGGGTAGGCGTTCTTCAGCACGCTCTCGGGAGAGGACTTAACATCCATGTAGGTCGAAAGTGAGAGAATGATGACCTCTGTCCAAACGTCCAGAGAGTAGGATCCCCACTTGCGACGAATGATGTTAAAGTTGTTCCATTCCGGTTCAATTTCATCCAAGGAAAGCAAATAGTTCTTCTCTACCTGCTCCTGCGGCGCAAGACCGCACAGAAACAGCAAACCAACGCCGAACGAAACCAGCATGACGAACACGATAAAGTATCGCAGGAAGCGGGAAAGCCACTGTTTCATGAGATTACCCCCATAGTCGGAATATTGTACTCCCTTTGAATCAAAAAAACGGGATGCGACCAGTAAGACGCATCCCGCAAGCTATGTGCTACTGCATTGTGCGCTTAGAATAGTCATAGTACGCGCGAAGAACCGCGCCGGACACTGCAACTATATTAACACACGAAGCAAGTTCAATCGAGTCCTTTTATTCAGATACGTGAATCCATTTTGAAAAATGTTACAGATCCAGCCCTAGAATATCCAGCGTACTGAGATAATCCTCCGGCGTTTCCGCGCGGCGGATGAGCTCCGCAGACCCATCCGGCTTTAGGAGCACCTCTGCGCTTCTGAGCTTGCCGTTGTAGTTGTAGCCCATCGAGAAGCCATGCGCGCCGGTGTCGTGAATGACCAGCAGATCGCCGGGTTCCGTTTTCGGCAGCGGGCGGTCGACGGCAAACTTATCGTTGTTTTCGCAGAGCGAACCTACCACGTCGTATACGTTCGTCAGGGGATCTGCCTCCTTGCCCATGACTGTGATGTGGTGATAGGCTCCGTACATCGCGGGCCGCATGAGAATGCATGCACAGGCATCCACGCCGATGTACTTCTTGTGCGTCTCCTTCTTATGGATCGCGCGGGTCACGAGATAGCCAAACGGACCTGTGATATAGCGGCCAAGCTCGGTGAAAATGCGCAGCTTGAGCCTGCTCGGCGTAACGATCCGGTCATACTGATGCTTGACCTCTTCGCCGATATAGCGGATATCCGTCTCCTTTTCATACGGGCGGTACGGGATGCCGATGCCGCCGGAAAGATTGACAAACGTGAAGTTCGCTCCCGTCTCCTCGTTGAGCTCAACGGCTGTCTTAAAGAGCTTCTTTGCCAGAGCGGGATAATAGTCGTCGTCCGTCGTGTTGCTCACGAGAAACGCATGCAGGCCGAATTCGGTCGCACCCAGTGCCAGAAGCTTCTTTACGGCCTCGCTGAGCTGCTCCCGCGTCATGCCGTACTTCGCCTCGCCGGGATTGCCCATGATGGTGTTTCCCAGCAGGAATTCACCGCCGGGATTAAAGCGCAGGCAAACGGTCTTCGGAATTCCGCCGTTTGCGGCAAGAAAATCGATGTGGGTGATATCGTCTAGATTGATCAAAACGCCGAGTTCGCTCGCGAGCTGAAACTCGTTTGCAGGCGTGTCGTTCGAGGAGAACATGATGTCGTGCCCGGTTACGCCGATCGCACGTGAGAGCATCAGCTCTGTGAGCGAGGAGCAGTCCATGCCGCAGCCGCTCTCAAACAACAGCTTCATGATGATAGGATTGGGCAGCGCTTTAACCGCGAAATACTCGCGGAAGCCTTCGTTCCAGGCAAACGCCTCCTGCAATCGTTTCACGTTTGCGCGGATGCCGGCTTCATCGTAGATATGAAACGGGGTAGGATATTTGCTTACGATGGCCTCCAGGGCATCCTTCGTAAACGGCAGGTTTCTCATGATCTGTCCTCCTTGATCCGTCGTTCCATCTCGCGATCCGCGTCACGCTCCGCAAGCGAATTCCGCTTGTCGTAGAGTTTCTTTCCTTTTGCAATTGCAACCAGCAGCTTCATGCGCCCATCTTTGAGGTAGAGTTCCAGCGGAACCAGACTCATGCCCTCTTTCTGGGATGCCACCTGCAGTCTGCGAATCTCGCTCTTGTGCGCTAGGAGCTTACGCGTACGGAAGGGGTCTTTGTTGAAGATATTCCCCTGCTCATACGGGCTGATATGCATACCGATGATGAACAGCTCGCCGTTCTTGACCTGCGCATAACTGTCCTTGAGGTTGCAAGCCCCTTTGCGAAGCGACTTCACTTCGGTGCCGAAGAGCTCAATGCCGCACTCCAGCGTCTCCTCAATGAAGTAATCGTGACGCGCTTTTCGGTTCTGCGCAACAGGCTTTACGCCGCGTTTTACGGGCATGGGATCAGCCCTCTCACTTTCCGACGGAAAATAATATATTATTTTACAATCATTCTAATCGGTTCTCGCGCACAAAGTCAAGTATATTCGCCGCGTAAGTTACCGACAGCGACTGTCGTCTTCCGTCTATTTCACTTATGATCAACTACCGAAAAAAGCGGCGTACCCTTTGTTGGCACGCCGCATGTGGTTTGCTTTACCCGCCTTAGAAGATGGTCAATACCAGCGCAAGCACACCGACGATAATCGCAAGCACGATCGTCAGTTTCTGCAGTTTGGCTTCGCGGCTTGCGGCCTTGCCCTTTGCGGTAAACGATTGGGTTTCTCCGCCAAAGGAAGAGCCGAGGCCGGAGCTCTTCGTCTTCTGCAGCAGAACGACGACAACGAGCAGAATCGAGATCAACATCAGCGCGATGCGAATGATAAGCGCCGCAGTTTCCATGGTGACTTTCCTCCAATTTTGATCTCCGAATCGCAGATGATTCTGCCGCAGCCGGAGCGATCAGCAATATTGCGCCTGTTCGCCGTATTCCAGCGCCCAAGCCTAGTGATTATAACACGCAAAGGGTCGCATTGCAAGACTGAATGCAAGGCGAAAACCGCGAAAATCAGCCTATGATCAGCGACTTTCCGGTCATTCCATCCGGTACCGGCAATCCCAACAGCTCCAGCAGCGTAGGCGCCAGGTCGCTGAGTCTGCCGCCCGTGCGGAGGGTCACGTTCTTGCGGGTATTGTCCACAAGAATGCAGGGCACGGGGTTGGTCGTGTGCGCGGTAAACGGCACGTGTTCAGCCTCATCCCACATCTTTTCGCAGTTGCCGTGGTCGGCGGTAATGATGCAGCGCCCACCGGTTTTCAAGATCGCGTCCACGACCTTCAGGGCGCAGGCGTCCACCGCGTGAACCGCCGCGGTTGCCGCTGACATCACGCCCGTGTGCCCGACCATGTCGGGGTTTGCGAAGTTGAGGATCATCACGTCGTATTTACCGCTTTCGATGCGCTTCACCGCTTCGTCCGCCACTTCAAACGCGCTCATCTCCGGCTTGAGATCATAGGTCGCAACCTTCGGCGAGGCGATCAGGGCGCGATCCTCTCCTGCGTTCGGTGCTTCTACACCGCCGTTGAAGAAGAAGGTCACGTGCGCGTATTTCTCCGTCTCCGCGATGCGAAGCTGCGTGAGCCCCTTTTCGGCGAGATACTGACCAAACGTATTGTCCAGCGAATCCGGGCGGTAAGCAACGTGTACGCGGTCCCCAAACGTTTTGTCATACTGCGTCAAAGTGACGTAGTAGAGCGGGAAGAACCCGTTCTTGCGCGGAAACACATCAAAGTCGTCAAACACGAGCGTGCGGGTGATTTCGCGCGCGCGGTCGGGGCGGAAGTTAAAGAAGATCACGCTGTCGTTGGCCGAGATCTTGCCGACGGGTCTGCCGTCTTCGAGGATGACGGTCGGCAGGACGAATTCATCCGTCTCGCCCTTGTCATAGCTGTTTTGCATGGCGATTTCGCCGCTGGCAGCCGTTTCCCCTTCGCCGTTAACAAGTGCGCTGTAGGCCTTCTCCACGCGCTCAAAGCGATTGTCGCGATCCATGGCATAATAGCGGCCCATGACGGTCGCAATCTTGCCTACGCCGATCTCCTTGAGTTTTGCGTCCAGTTCTTCAACAAAACACTTGCCGCTGCTTGGCGGCACATCGCGCCCGTCCATAAAGCAATGGACATAGACCGTTGTCAGG
>JBDKRF010000144.1:0-2742 GCA_039683525.1 Clostridiaceae bacterium | reverse complement strand
AGCCATTGTAGGATATCCTGTTTCATGTCGAGCACCGCTTTTCGGGTGTGGTCGGTGAAGCGAACATCCTCGCTCTTACCCTTGTGCGCCGTGAGGATGCCGCGAGAGTTGTTGACCACTCCGCGTACTCCGTCTTTGAAGAAGCCCGCGATGTCCTTGCCTGTGCCACCCTGCGCGCCGTAGCCGGGGATGAGCAGGAAGGTGTGCGGCAGCAGTGGGCGGATGCGCTCGAACTCCTCCGGGTAGGTGAGTCCCGTCACCGCGCCGATGGCGGAAAATCCGCTCTTGCCGATGAAGCGTTCGCCCCATGCGGAGACCTTCCGCGCCGTGCGCTCATAGAGCGTTTCGCCGTCCACGAGTAAATCCTGAAAGTCCTTGCCGCTGGGGTTGCTGGTCTTGACCAGCGCGAACACACCTTTGCCCGCTTCGAGGTAGGGATAATAGGGAGAGACCGCGTCCTCGCCCATAAAGACGTTGATGGTCATCACGTCTGTCTCAAAGTCGCCGGAGAAGTGCGCCGCTGCGTACTGCGCGGCGGTGGAGGAGATGTCCCCGCGCTTTGCGTCGGTGATGGTCACGTTGCCGCGGCTTCTGGCATATTGGAGCGTCTTGGCAAAGGCTTTCATGCCGTCGAGACCAAGCGCCTCGTAACAGGCGATCTGGAGCTTGAAGCAGCCCACGATGTCCTCCGTGGCGTCGATGATATAGCGGTTGAATTCGAGTATCTTTTCGCCCTCCGTGCCGCTCTTTTCTTTGATATAGTCCGGCAGGAAGGAATATTGTGTGTCCAGACCCACGCAGACGGGGCCTTTCTTCTGTACGGCTTCGATTAATTGCTGCATTCTATCTTCTCCTCGTCTTGCTTCTTATATCGCTGTGCTGTAGTCGTATCGGGTTTCGCCGTCGACGATGGTCTTCAGCACGCGTCCCATCACCTTGCGTCCGTTGAAGGGCGTGTTGTGCGAGCGGGAGATCATGCGCAGGCTGTCGATCTCGCTCTCCTCTTCGACCGAGAGCGCGGTGACGTTCGCGGCATATCCCGGCAGGAAGAGGCCGGCTTTGATGCCAAGGCGCTTCGCGGGGTTGAGCGAGAGCATCTCCGAGAGTCTAGTGAGCGGGATGTTGTTCTCCTGGAACACCTTCAAGTAGATCTGGAAGGCGTATTCGATGTTGGAAATACCCGCCATGCCGTTTGCCTTGTCGGCGGGCGTATGCGGCGCGTGATCGGTGGCGAGGCAGTCGATCGTGCCGTCTTTGATGCCTTCGATCAAAGCCTCCACATCCGCGCGGGTGCGCAGCGGGGGATTGACCTTGTAGTCGCTGTCCCACCCGAAGAGGTGGTGCGGCGTGACCTCGCAGGTAAGCTGCAATCCCGCGGCTTTTGCGCGCCTGACCATATCCACCGTCTCGGCTCTGCTGATGTGGCCGATGTGCAGGTTGCCGCCGACTTCCCTTAAGAGGTTCAGATCGCGCTCGACGATCTTTCGCTCCGGCTGGCAGTGCGTGCTGATGAGAAACCCGTATTTACCGGAGTCCAGCAAAAGCTGCCGCATGAACTCGTCCGAGAAAATCGTCTTGCCGTCGTTGCTGAGCACCCGTGTCACGCGGCTTAAGCTCGCGCGGTCGGTGGGCGTTTCGTCTCCGAGCGCTTCGCCCGCGGCTGCTGCCTGTGTGAGCTTGCAAAGGCGCAGATGATTCGCTTTCTCGTGGTTTGCCGTGACCAGATCGGGCGTCGCCATCACGGGGTTGGTGTTCGCCATCGCGATCAGGTGCGCATATCCTCCCTTGAGCGCCGCGCGCATGCCCGTCTCCATGGTTTCTTTTTCGGGGTAGCCGGGATCGCGCAGGTGGCAGTGCAGGTCGATGAAAGCCGGCATGAGTGCGTTTCGCCGCATGTCGATGATGCGGTCAGCTTTTTGCCAGCAGAGCGGCGCGCAGGCGGTGATAACACCGTCCTCTATGCAGAGGTCTCCGTAGCGGTCGCCTTGTGCATCGATGAGTCGCGCGTTTCGATAAAGCGTGATCATACCGTTTCTCCTTTCGTGATGGCAGGGGTTCTTCTCATTTACAGGCGCGTGCGCGCGTCGCAGTATTCGCAGGCGTATTGATTCGTTGCCGCGTCTACGAGGTGGAATTTCACGTCCGTGATGTGCTCCTGATTCGTGATGCAGCGCGGGTTTTTGCAGGTGAGGATGCCCGTGACCGTCTGTGGCGGCGTGAGGCTGACTTTGTTGACGCGCTCGCCGTTTTTCACGTAGTTGATGGTCACATGCGGGTCGATGAGACCCAGCACCTCGAGATTCAGGTCGAGGTTGGATTCGATCTTGATGAGGTCTTTTCTGCCCATCTTCTCGCTGTCCACGTTGCGCATAAGCACGACCACGCCGTCGAGGCGATCGAGACCCAGCTGTTGAAAGATTTTATACCCGTGACCGGCGCGAATGTGGTCGATCACGATGCCTTCTTTGATTTTGGATACGTTGACCATATCTATTTCCTCCGTCTCTCGTCTTTGTTAAGCCGGTTCTTGTGCGCCGAGCAGCTTAAGAATCAGCGCCATGCGCACAAACATGCCGTAGCGCACTTGTTCGAAGTAAGCCGCCCGCGGGTCGTCGTCCACCTCTGTGGCGATCTCGTTGATGCGCGGCAGCGGATGCATGACGATCATGTCCCGCTTGGCCAGCGCCATCTTGTCCGCGGTGAGGATGAAGTAGTCCTTGAGCCGGAGGTATTCCTCCTCGC
>JBDKRF010000143.1:0-2949 GCA_039683525.1 Clostridiaceae bacterium | reverse complement strand
CGCGAATGCCGGAGATGATCGAGAGCAGGTCCCGCCGCAGCATCGGTTCGCCGCCTGTGAGGCGTACTTTTTTGACACCGACCGCAGCAAACGCGCGCACGATACGCAAAAACTCATCTTGTGACAGCTCGCTTTTCTTCGGGCATTCGCCTTCCCCCGCGCGGCAATAGGCGCACTTGAGCGTACAGCGCTCCGTGAGCGAAAGTCGCAGGTATGTGATTGTTCGTCCAAAGCGGTCGTTCATTTATGTTCCGATCTGTTTTTTGATGTGCGTGTCAACGTGTGTTTTCGATCGTGATCGTGTCGTGATTTCGTATCTCGCCGCCGCGCAGTACCCGCGCAAAGGCGCAGTTTCCGGGCAGCGGGCAGGTTTCGCCGGATTGAGCGATTGCGCAGGCTTCATAGCAGGGTTTACCGACGAGTGTGATCTCTAGTTCGCAAAAGCCAATATGGATTTTGGTTCCTACCGCAAGCCGCGCGTAGTCGAGTGCTTCGGTGACAATGTTTGCCGCAAACTTCGCGGTGCAAAGTCCGCCGAGATTGCGAATCTGTTCCTCCGCTTCGCCCGAAAGCAGGCTCACGGAGCCATCCTTCGCGCTCTTGACGTCTCCGACCACGCCGAGACGCTCGTCGAGCAGCAGCGAATCGACGGTTTCGCGCGGTGCGCCTTGTGGCGCGCGCGTCAGGCGTTGGGTTCGCATCCGCCCGCCTCGCGCTCAAAGAGGCCGCTCTTGCCGCCGCTCTTCTTGAGCAAACGTGTGGTGACGATCTCCATGCCGCGGTCGACCGCCTTACACATATCGTAGATCGTCAGTGCGGCGACGCTCGCCGCAGTCAGCGCTTCCATCTCGACGCCCGTCTTCTCGTCACACCGTACTTCGCTGATGATATGCACCCGATCCGGCGGGCAAGCGATAAGGTCTACCTTCACCGAGGTCAGCGCGATGGGATGGCACAGTGGAATCAGCTCGCTCGTGCGCTTGGCCGCGAGAATCCCAGCGATGCGCGCCGTGGCAAACACATCGCCTTTGGCGGCAGAACCGCTCTGAATCAAATCAAGCGTCTCCGGCTTCATCACGACGAAGCTCTCGGCAACCGCCTCGCGGTGGGTCACGTCCTTCTCGGAGACATCCACCATATGCGCTTCTCCGCGCGCGTTGACATGCGTCAGGGTTTCGTTCATGTTCCGCCATCCTTTCCGTCTCAATTCTTAATATAATTCTTATTCTATCAATTCTTTACTTGCATCTATTTTTTTCGAAAGACCGAGTTCGATTTCTACTAATCCATTGCGAAAGACCGATCCTGCGATATTCTTCCAATAAACAACCGCCGCAGGATAGTTCTATCATACGGCGGCTCACAAACTTTGGCAAGCGCGTTCCAATTTTTTGATGGATATATTATTCCCGGAATCAGCCGTTATTCCTGCTCTTTTTCCGGCCAGATCTTCTTGATTCTACCCGGCTGATCATAGGTGTATCCGCCGAGCGCATCCAGCCTGCGCAGAAACGCTTCGCTGCCGAGTATTCGCAAAAACGCGCGCACCTGCGGGCTCTCCATTGCGACAAGCGAAATCAGCAGGTCATACGTCTCCTCGCAGACGGGGATAAAGTCCAGATCGTACATCCGCGCGGCGGAAAGAATCCCGAGGCCACAATCCGCGCTGCCCGCGAACACTTGCGCCGCAACTGCGGTATGCGTGAGCTCCTCCCGCGTGTATCCTTCAATCTGCTGCGGCGAAATACCCGCAATTTTCAGCAGATAGTCGAGCAATACGCGTGTGCCCGCGCCTTTCTGGCGGTTTGCGTAGCGCACGCCCTGCTTTGCGAGATCAGCGACCGATTGAATCCCCAGCGGGTTGCCTTTTGCGACGATGAGCCCCTGCGCGCGGCGCACGCACTCTACCAACGCCACGCCGCCGTTCGGGATATATCTCTCCACATAAGAAACGTTATAGCTGCCGCTTGATTCATCCAGCAGGTGTATGCCGCCGAGCTGTGCTTCCCCGCGGCTGAGCGCGAGGATCGCGCCCATACTGCCGACATGCGCGCTGCTGACATAAGAGCGGATGTCCGCGCGCCGCAGTTCATCCGCAGCCTCGTCGATGAGGGGATCGTGGCTGCCGAGGATGCGCACCGTGCGCGCGATGCGGTCGATGGGCTTGAGCAAGCGCACATGCGCGCGCTCGCCCGCCTCGTATCCTTCGCAGTTTTGCGGCACATCGAGGATGCAGTCCGCCTTTGTCAGCGAGGTGATCACGCCCGCGCCCGCGCCGATAGGCACGGCACTCAAGCTGCCCTCCGCGTCAAAGCCCAGCGATGCGCGTACAAACTCGCGATATTTTAACGAGGAGACATACTTTCTCCCCATCTTGACGCAAACGCTCTCCGCGCTCTCCCGTTCACGCTTGAGCAGGCGGTCGATCACGGGCTTGACCAGCTCCTCCAGCACGATGATGCCGGAGACGGGATAGCCCGGCACGCCGACAACAGGCTTTGCGCCGATTGCGCCGAGCACGGCGGGTTTGCCCGGGCGGATCGCGATGCCGTGCACGCAGACTTCACCCAATTTCCGGATGGCCGCCGTAGTTCCGTCGTCCCGGCCTGCGGATGTGCCCGCGCAGAGCAGAACGAGATCGCTTTCGTTTGCGGCCTGCTCCAGCGCCTGCTCGATCTTTTGCGGATCGTCCGGCACGACGGGATAGACCACGCCCTGAGCACCCCAGCGCGAGAGCATCGCACAAAAGATTGCGGAGTTGAACTCCGGTATCTCGCCTTCGCGCAGGTTCTCACCCGCGGAGACGATCTCGTCTCCCGTGGGGATGATGGCGACACGGGGTTTTGCCAGCACGCTGAGCCTGCGAACGCCGCCCGCAAGCAGAGCGCCGATCATCGCGGGCTCAATCTCCAGATAGGACGGCAGGATCATATCCCCGGCGGAGAGGTC
>JBDKRF010000142.1:0-2725 GCA_039683525.1 Clostridiaceae bacterium | reverse complement strand
TATTGCCAACGGAGCCGGATACAGAGCCCGTGTGGTCATGCGAACCGCCGGATCCCGTTGTCTGTCCGCTAGAACTGCCGCCATTGGTCATATAGTAATAAGTAGAGCCTGAACCACTGCCGACTTTATATGATCCAGACGACGCCTGATGCGCATGCGAACCGTTCGCGTTAACTGTCACCGAGCCACTGAACGAGTGATTGTGCGTCGGCATCTCCGCTACGGATAGCGCTTGCGTGCTCGCGCCACCTGTTTTCTCCACGGTGCTAAAGTTCATGTCGGAGGCGTTCACGCCAACCGGTACCCGGCCTGTACCCCATCTAGTCCACGTTCCACCAAGGAACGTGCTTTCATCCGCAGCGGATACCGTCATGCGGATACTCCCAACTGGGAAGATCAGGTTTGCCAGCCACAGAACACTCGAAAAGGCCACGCTATCGTCAAACTGCACATTTTCGCGGAATCGCGCCGGCAAACCAACATCAAAGCTGTCCTCTTCGGCGACCTTGCCGACCGCCAGTCCCATACCTGTGCTGCGCACGGAGAGGATGACTTCCGCCGTGCTCAGATCGGTATACCCGTACGCTTCACCGAAATAGTCGCCAAGCGTCACGCGGATATCGTAGGTATACTGGTTCGACAGGCTACCGCCGAGTCGGTATGAACCGTTAACGGTATAAGCAGAAAGAGCGATCGTCGTATCTGTGTAGTACGTTTCGCTCTTGCGCTTATACCCAATCTTCAGTACGCGGGGATTCTTGTTGTTCACAGAGGAGATCGCGCCGGTAACCGCAACCATGGCGTATGTTCCTGTGTTGCTTGCATTCCCTGCAGCATCGCACCGAAAAATCGAAATGGATTGCACGAATGGCGAATCATATGCTACAACTTCGAATGTTCCCGTCAGAACAGTAGTTCGTCCCCGACTGTCCGTTACCGTCGCGCGGATCGTATTCGATCCGACTGTGGTTACTTCGTTCGTCGTGAAAGAGTTCCCCGAATAGGTCGCTCCATTGACAGTAGTCGATATCGATGAAATCGACGAACTGTAGACACCGGAAGCAGAAATACTTACGCTTAACTTGCTCTTTCGCTGAACAAAGCTCGCGAATTGTGTCGCCAACTCCTCCTCCGCCTCGGAGAACCAAATCGATCCCGTTGGCACGACGGAAGTGGGAATCGCGGCGTTAATGCTGACCTGTGTCGTACCAAGAAGAACTCCGTTTGAATAAGTATCGCAATATAGCGTCCCTGCGGCGCTCGTCGCATTCGGCGCGACGTTGGCTTCGTCAAGCGACGGCGTCCAAGAAATGCTTGTCGCCGAGGTTTGTGTTGCGATCATCGTCTCAGCACGCGAGCCAAACTTCGCCCGCAGGGTATGCAGAAACGCGCTTGACGCTGGCGTCAGCGTGATCGCCGCCGCGCTGCCAAGTGTCACGCTTGGTACGCTCGGAGTAGTTACCCGTGGAATTGCCGGTAACGTTATGCTCAGCGATCCGCTGACCGAACCGATCGCCGACGAATACGTACAGTTCGCGACGAATGAGATCGTTGTCTGCCTTGTCCCATCCGAGTTGTGGGTGACCGTACATTCGCCATATGCTTCGCTCTCTGTGCTCGCGTTATCGGTCAGGATCATGAGGTACTGATAGCCCAGCGCTGTGTCATACGGTTCCTGATACTGCGTGATGTATTCGTCACGGTAAGGAATGCACGAGATCGCGAAACCTCTGCCCGTGCGATTGTAGACCACGCTTCCGTCCACAGATACGCTCGTCGCGCCACGGGAATTCGAATCGACATTATTACAATAAACGTCAAACTGCGAGGTGTTCCCGGATGTAGCGAGAAACACATAGAACCGTATGGTTGACGTGTTGCTGGCATCTGACTGCGAAATCACCTTATCTTCCAGCCAACAAGAAACCTTGCTTGCCGCAGTTCCAGAAAGAGAACCGTTGACGATCGTGTATCCGTCGTGAATTGACTCATACGGCCAATTTGCCATATCCTCACCCCGCGATCTTTTTAAAGTTCAAGTTGCCATTCTCGGGTACCCATGCATATCCGCCAATCCGCAGAGACGAAAGCACCTGCACATCGTTGACGTACAATTTACCGGAAGAAAAATAGTCGATCGCGCTATCTGTGGTCACGCTGTCCTCGCTGCCTGAGAAGAAGTAAAGTACGTCGTTCTCCAGCTTGAGCTTAATCGCGGATGTGCTCTTTCCGATTACGATGCCGGACGATATCAAGCGGATGAAACTGCGCACGGACTCGAATTGCTGCGACGTTTCACCGTTCAGCGTTGAAATACGGCTTGCTGTTTCCGTGAAGTTCGCCTCGATCGTTCCCGCCATGATCGAAAACGACGTTTGAATCGAATTCTGCAACGCGACAAAATCCTGTGTTCGGACATAGTCATCCAGCGCGGTCATAATGATCTGTTGTGCCGATTGCAGAATCGAGGTGTTCTGGGTGAGCTGCTCCTGCACGATTTCTTTGATTTCGCCGTGCGTCGTATAGTCCGCCTCGATCGTCTCGATACGGTTCTTGACAGATGTGTTTTGCCTTATCTCCTCGCCGATCAGCGATGGACGCGAATCACCCAGTATGATGCCTGTACTTGCTGGATTATTTAACGGAATCGTCAGCTCGGACAGCACATATGTCTCATCCGGGCAGAGCGTGCCGCAGGAAACGACCACCTTATCTAAGAAGTGGA
>JBDKRF010000141.1:0-27741 GCA_039683525.1 Clostridiaceae bacterium | reverse complement strand
TAACGACTTCTCCCGCGCATGGACGGCGCTTGGTAAAACACTGGAGACGCCGAAAGCGATTCTCTCTGTCTCTGCGCACTGGTTTACGCGCGGCACAAAGGTCAACGACTCAACCGCACCCACCATGATTTACGACATGTATGGATTTCCGAACGAGCTCTATCAGCTCAAGTACCCCGCACCCGGCTCTCCGGAGTTGGTGCATCGTGTGCGCGAATTGGCCGGACCCTTTGTAACCATCGACAACAACTGGGGCATTGATCACGGTTCCTGGTCGGTACTCCATCGCGTATTTCCAAAGGCGGATATCCCGATCGTGCAGTTAAGCGTCAACGCGATGCTATCCCCTGCCAAACACTATGAGATCGGGCAAAAGCTGCGTCAGCTGCGGAACGAAGGTGTATTGATCTTCGGCAGCGGAAACGTCGTGCATAACCTATCCCGTGTGGATTGGCGCATGAACGACGGTCAGCCCTGGGCACAGGAGTTTGACCAATATATCGATCGCGCCATTCGCAATCATACGTTTGACGATGTGATCGATTACACAAAGGCGGGCGAATCCGCGCTGTTGTCCGTACCTTCACTGGATCACTTTTTACCGCTTCTCTACGTGCTCGGCGCTAGCGATGCGGAAGATACTGTACAAGTGTTCAACGCTGACTGCACGCTTGGCTCGATGAGCATGACGAGCTATCTCTTTACGCAAAAGGCTTAATTGCGACGAGACCAAAGCGGCACACCAAATCTGATCAAGGAGAGAAACAATATGAAACAACGTGAAATCAGCAAGACAGTTCGCGGCCAGCGCGCGGTAGACGGAGCCGGCGTATCGCTTGTTCGCGTCATTGGCAACCGCGACGCTTATGACTTCGACCCGTTCCTGATGCTGGATTCCTTCGACTCGACTGATCCCGACGATTATACCGCCGGATTTCCGTGGCATCCCCACCGTGGGATTGAGACTATTACATACTTGATCAAAGGGAAGATCGAGCACATGGACAGTCTTGGCAACAAGGGCACCATCGAATCCGGCGAGAGCCAATGGATGACCGCTGGCAGCGGCATTCTGCATCAGGAGATGCCGATGGCGACCGACCGCATGCTGGGCTTCCAGCTCTGGCTCAATCTGCCAAAGAGCGAAAAGATGACAGAACCCGCATATCTGGGGATCACGCAGGAGATGATTCCCGTCGTGCGTCAGGATGGCGCTGAAATCCGCGTCCTTTCCGGTTCATTTGGCGGAGTAAAAGGCGTTATGCCACGCCACATACAGGCCGGAATATTGGATATCTCGCTTCCAAAAGGAGCCCACATCCTGCTTCCCACCAGGCCGGAAGAAACCGTATTCGTATTTTTAATCTTAGGCGACGCGGTGATACAAGCGCATCTGATCCCCGAAAAATCAGCTGTATTGTTCAGCGCGGGCGACAGCATCAGCGTAGAGGCAACTCCGGATCGCGATCTGCGCATAATCCTCTTTACCGGCAAAGCACTGCACGAACCTGTCGCATGGGGCGGACCTATCGTGATGAACACACGTGATGAGCTCGACCTTGCGTTTGAAGAACTCAACAACGGTACGTTTATTAAACAGAGACCAAACTTGTAAATGAGTTTGAAAACAGGAGAACAACATATGGAACAAAAACGGATTGCCGCGATTGTCGGCTCACTTCGTGAAAACTCTTACAATCGTCAACTTGCGCTCGCCGCGAAAGAGATCGTAGGTGACCGCGCGATTTTGGAGATCGTGGACTATGACGATGTGCCGCTGATGAATCAGGACATCGAGTATCCCGCGCCGGAGGCGGTTTGCCGCGTGCGCGAGCAGATTAAGTCTGCCGATGGCGTCTGGATTTTTACGCCGGAATACAACCACTCCTATCCGGGCGTGCTGAAGAATCTGATCGACTGGCTTTCCCGCCCGATCAGCAAGGAGGAGCGTCAGGTACTCTCCAAAAAGGCAATCGCCATCAGCGGCGCATCCCCGGGTATGGGTGGTACGCTGACCGCGCAGGATCTGATCGTGATGCTGTTGAGTATGCTCAACGCGAACGTCATGAACACTCCCCGGCTCACCATACCAAGCGTGATGCAGCAGGCGGACGAGGCAGGCCACCTTATGCTGACCACCAGCCTGCCGTATCTGCAAAAGCAGGCTGACGCGTTCCTTAAGTTTATCGGCGCATAAAAACATATGGCACAGGAGCCACCCTTTTCGGTACATTCCGAAGCTGGGTGGTTTTTTCTTGCACACATAAAACTTTACAAAACGCGATATCACGAATACTATATCAATAGCCATCCACATTTTATGAAATTGGATCGTATGTTTCGATATGGAGAAAAAACAGCCTCGCATCCGCGTCTTAAAAAACGGGCCGTACATCGTTTCCGGTTCTGTACCGCTTTCGGAGAAGATCATCGTTCCCCGTGGCAACGGTTATGTCTATGAAGAGGGACAGCCGCTTGTGCAGCGCGCAACGTATTCGCTCTGCCGCTGTGGCAAGACGAAGACGCCGCCGTTTTGCGACGGCGCGCATGTCGCAAGCCACTTTGAGGGTACGGAGACCGCTTGCAAAAACGGCTATTTTTTACGTGCCGCGCGCATTATTGGAACGGGGATCGATCTGCTGGACGATGGGCGTTGCGCATTTGCGCGCTTTTGCCATCGCGACAGCGGAGACGCATGGGAGCTTGCAGAGGATTCCGCAAGTGATTTTCATCATAGCGAGGCAATCATCGCCGCAAACGAGTGCCCCTCAGGCCGCCTGACGGCGGTTGAAAAGGATGGGACGATTCATGAGCCGGAGTATTCCCCTGCCATCGAGATTTTGCAGGACCCGGAAGAGCACGTCAGCTGCGGAATCTTCGTCAAAGGCGGTATCCCGATTGAATCCACCGACGGCAGCGAGTATGAGATTCGCAACCGCGTCGTGCTCTGCCGCTGCGGTATGTCCGGCAACATGCCGTTTTGCGATTCCAGGCATGTTTCGGAGGGATTTCGCGACGACGAAGTATAAGGAATGCTGAAACCATCCCCGCAACACATAAAGGAGGAATCCATATGAAGACAGCACTGCTCGTGATCGATGTTCAGCAGGCGATGATCGATGATCATCCCGCCCGCATGGATGAGTTTCTATTGAATATCAAGATGTTGATCGACGCCGCGCACAAGAGTGGCACGGAGGTCATCTATGTACGCCACGACGGCGGCGAAGGCGACACGCTGGCTTACGGAACCAGCGGCTGGCAGTTGGACAAGTCTTTGTCTCCACGTGATAGTGAGCGCGTGTTTGACAAGCGCTTTAGCAGCGCGTTTCGTCAAACCGGTTTGCAGGAATATTTGACAGCACGAAATATTTCCCGCCTCGTCATCTGCGGCATGCAGACGGAGTATTGCATCGATACCAGCATCAAGGTTGCGTTTGAGTTTAACTATGAGGTTGTCGTCCCCGCAGGCGCAACAACAACCTACGCAAACCCCTTCCTCTCCGGCGATAAGCTAATTTCCTACTATGAGCACATGATTTGGCACGAACCGCTCGCGCGTGTGATCCCCATGGAGGATGCGCTCGCTTTACTCTCGTAAAACGATAATTTAAATTAGAGGCGTAATGCGCCTCTTTTTTTGTGCCCCAATCGTAGGCTCAGTGGTTTCGATTGACAGTTCAGAGCGCCGCACACTATAATACGAGCAGTGTTCTTAACATTCCCCCGCGGCAGTGTTGTCCGCGAGAAGGAGACTTCGTGCAGGATTCGTTCGTTCGCTTTGACATGCTCGCATTTCCGAAAAAGCAAAGACTCCGTCCCATCGCCTGGGCGATCAGCTATCCCGACGTCTGGAAACACCAAGCCAAGATTCAAAAGATCAATATGGAGGGAATCAAACCTCCTTATGTGCTGCTTTGCAATCACAACGCTTTTCTCGATTTCAAGGTGACAACTGCCGCAATATTCCCGAGCCGCGCGAACTACGTCGTCGCCATCGACGGCTTTACCTCGCCAACAAAGAACGGGTTTTCCAGCCGCGAGTGGCTGCTGCGCGTCGTCGGCTGCATTTGCAAGCGAAAGTTTACCAACGACGCGGTTCTCGTGCGTCAATTAGCCCGCGTTGTGAAAAACGGCGACATCGCCGTTCTGTACCCGGAGGCAAGGTATTCCCTTTGCGGTACGAACGCCATATTGCCGGAGTCGCTTGGAAAACTCTGCAAGCTCCTTCGCGTTCCCGTGGTGTCGCTCATCATGCACGGGCATCACGTCAACGCGCCGGTCTGGAACCTAAAGGATCGCGGCGTGAAACCCGTAGAATCAGAAATGACCTGCCTGTTCACGGCGGAAACGCTCGCGAAAGCAAGCGCGGAAGAAGTCAATCAGGCGATTCATGCCGCGTTTGAGTATGACGACTTTGCCTGGCAGCGCGCGCACGGCATCCGCGTTACGACGCCCAATCGCGCGGAAGGGTTGCACAAGGTCCTTTATCAGTGCCCGCATTGTCAAACTGAATATCAGATGGAATCAAAGGGATCACAATTAATCTGCAGCGCATGCAAAAAACGCTGGGAGATGGACGAGCTGGGCAGTCTGCACGCGGTTGATGGTGAAACCGAGTTTTCACATATCCCTGATTGGTATGAGTGGGAACGCGTCAATGTCCGCCGCGAGGTGGAAGCGGGTACTTACGCCTTCTATGCACCTGTTCGCGTGATGTCGCTGCCAAACGCCAAAGGATATATCCACATAGGCGATGGAACGCTGACGCACAATATGGAAGGCTTCGTTGTGCGCGGTTCCGGCGCATACGGCGACTTTGAGATGGTGAAGCCTGTTCCCTCGCTTTACTCGTGCCATATCGAACTTGACTATCTCGGAAAATATGGCGACTGCGTTGATCTCAACACGCTGGAGGACACCTGGTATTGTTATCCGCAGAGTCACGATTACGCAGTTACCAAGATCGCGCTCGCAACCGAGGAACTGTATCAGCACCACATACGTAGCAAGAAAACAGAAGCATAATGCACATAAACGGCAGTGAATCACTGCCGTTTCTTTCTTCCTATGATCTCCTCTTCTGCTTTTTTCGCTCATGCAAGGGCTTCGAAAAACGCACTATTTTTATTGCAAAATTCTATTGACAGGAGGCTCATATTTCGGTATCATATCCCTTGCAGCTGCGCTCAGTTCGTCTAGTGGCCTAGGACACCGCCCTCTCACGGCGGGAACAGGGGTTCGACTCCCCTACTGGGTACCATCAAAAAACACAGGATCGATTTTGACCCTGTGTTTTTTGTTTGCTCGTTTTTGGTAACCATTTACTCGCAAAAAAAGCCGCCCCGAAAGGCGGCTCACTTATATAAGGATCAATCTTTAGATTTATCGACCACCGGACCATCCAGGACGAACTCCGGATCGTAGACCTTGTGGTAAGGATTCTCCGGGTCGGGATCGCTGGGGTCCCAGCCGTACTTGTGGTCGGCGGTCATATACGGTTCTTCGTAGATCAATTTTGGCGGTTGTGGCGGCGTAGGGCCGCTGTCATCCGTAATGGTGATCTCCGTGCCGACAACGCAGTTCATATAAATCCAGTAAGCATCTCCGCAACGAAGGCGAACGCATCCGCCGGAAGCGATTGTGCCAAGCGATTCGTAATACTTGACGATCATCTGCTTCTTGCCGTATTCCTGAAGATTGCGCTTATCGCCGCCGATGGGTACGGAGTGGAATAGATAGCTTCCCGTAATGCGGCTCGCATATTGCGAATAGACATTCTCACCGTGCACCTGTCCCATCTTTTTGTAAGGGTATTGGCGAACCAGATTGAACGTTCCGCGCGGTGTTAGGTCTTTGCTGCGTCCGGTCGAGCAGATCATCACGCGTTCTTCTGTCCACTCACCATCGACCGCTTTGTAGACGACGACGCTCTGCGTTCCGATGTAGACGATGATCATGTGATCACCGTCCGCCACGGGAACGGAAGTAGGCGTATAGGAAGGAACGGAAATTTTCTCTGCCGTGGGTAGTGCGCCAGCAATCATTTTTCCAGTGCTGTCCGCAGGATAAAACGCGCCTTCGCCGCCGCTAAAGGAGCCGTAGACAAACATTCCGCCTACGGCGCCGGTGATCAAGCCGTTTTCAAGCTGCGTGTATTTTGCGCGCAGACGGATCGTATCCGGAAACTGCGCAATCGTACACACGCCAAAGGATTCCGTGGACGGATCAATAAATGCATCCGCGGCCTCGGTAAGAATAGCCCCCGTCTCATCGGACGTGTAGAAGCCCTTATAGGTCTCTCCCGCAACGCCGTTGATAAACTCGGTATAGCCACCGTAAACGCGGTATTGCACCTTGCCTTCGCTATCCGTAAACGCAAAAAGCGCGATATTCGGGTCTTCCAGCTCAACGCGCGTGTATCCGGTTGGACTTGCGCTTGAATCGTTTAACGGGATCGTCGCTGCATCCCCCATCGTGATGACCGGTTCAGCGGTCGGTACGGGAACCGGTGTTTCCACGGTCTCCGCGGCGGTGTTGAGCGTGTCAAGCACCTGTGAGCACGCGCCGAGCCCAAGCGTGAGCAGGATGCTCACCAGAAGAATGATTACTGTCTTTCCAAAAAATGTACGTTTCATGGTTGCTATTATAATTGATTTGGCGGCATAGTTCAAATACTTAAAATGTGACGTTCCTGTGGAATAGCGGCTAATCCACGCATTATTTACCGTTATCTGGCAAAACTGGCGATTTACACCAAAAAGTTGAAATGTTACAATCACATTGCTGTATTCAAACGATGAATACATTGTTATGATTGCGTTAGAGAACGTTACAGTATTCGAATGATATGTACCTTGTTATGATTGTTTAAGAAAGGAGCTCTGCATGCGACAGACAAATTCCGCGCGCCGCAACAACCTGCTACGCATTCTCGTGCTGGTAGCTGCGGTTTCGGTTGTACTGGCGATCATACTCCTTTCGCTCAACGCGATTTTACCCGGGTTTGCCGACGAGCTGCAGCATGGTGATCAACAGGAACTCGAGCGGTACATTCGCGGCTTCGGCAGTGTCGGCGGCGTTGCGCTCGCGCTATTATTACAGATTGTTCAAATCATCAGTATTTTCTTTCCCGGCGGTCCAATTCAAATCGCCATCGGTGTTGTCTTTGGCACACTTTTGGGATTCGTCATCTGCCATATAGGCTATGTGCTCGCGAACATCGCCGTGTTTTTCAGTGCAAGAAGGCTCGGCAACCGGCTCGATCAGCTTTTCTCCGAGGACAATGGCAAAGAATCACGCTTTCGTTTCATAACCGAGGCGCAGCACCCGAGCTTCGTGGTTGCGCTTGCGTGCCTGATTCCGCTTCTGCCAAACGGACTCGTTCCATATATCGCGGCGCGCACGAAGATTACGTTTTGGCAGTTTTTCTTCTCGGTGTATCTCGGCAGTATTCCGACGTTGTTGATGCTCAATGCCATCGGTAATAAATTGCTGCAAGGAGATTATGGAAAAGTTGCGCTGCTTGGCGCGCTGTTGGTTGTCGGTGTTGCTCTCTTATATTTGTTTCGAAAGCATCTCTTCGCGCTTGTCGATCAAATACATCTTAAACGCGAAGAACGCGCTTCTTCCAAAGCGAAATACTAAAATTTCCACACGGCACATATCAAACGACCTTCGCTTTTTATGCGAAGGTCGTTTTACTTATTGTTCCGGGCCAAGACCGCGCACGGTGCAGTTTCCGATCTCGCGCGCGATCGCCTCGCCCGCCTTCAGCACTTCTGTCGGCGAGTGTGCCAGCGGGTCCTGATCGTTTCTGGGGCGATATTGCTGCAAGTAGAACCGATCACACCCCTTCACCATCCGCGCGGTCTCCAGAGCGTCCTCTTGCGTCAGCTGTGGCGCAAACGTCAAGCGAAATTCGTGCGGAATGCCGCTGTTGCGAATCAGCGCGATACTTCTACGAATGGCGTCCATATCCACACTGCTTCGCGTGATCTCATCGTAACGTTCTGCCGGGGCTTTCACATCCATCGCAATATAATCGATCAGGTTTCTATTGAGCAGGGACAGCAGTACTTGCGGCTTGGTTCCGTTGGTGTCCAGCTTGACTTTGTAGCTGAACGTCTTGACGCGAAGGATAAACGCTTCCAGGTTCTGCTGAAGCGTCGGCTCTCCGCCGGAGATGACCACCGCGCTTAAGAGCCCTGCGCGCTTTTCCAGATACTCCAGCACAGGCTCCTCCGGTATCAGCGGCGCATCCCGCTTGATGATATGCGCATTGTGGCAATAGACGCAGTCCATGTTGCAATAAGGCGTGAACACAACCGCGCACGGCTGCCCGGGATAATCGACGAAGGATGTTTTTTGAAATCCGGCAATCAGCATACGCCTTGTGTTCCTTTCCTGCCGCTCTCTGGCGACTTTTCTTATTTTATCACACAATCCGGCAAAAAAGTTGGAGATATGCGCGCGGCACATCTCCAACCGGATTGCGAACAGGAGTTATATTGCCTGTGCCTCAGATGACGAACTTCTTTCGCATCAGATACTCTTCCTTCTTGCCGGGGTTATAGTTTTGCACCGGGCGCAGATAGCCGACCACGCGGGACCAGACCTCTGCTTTTTGGCCGCAGGTCGGGCAGTTGAAGTGTTCGCCCGAGATATAGCCATGCTCTTTGCAGATGGAGAACGTCGGCGTGATGGAGATATACGGCATCTTATACTTGGCAAACACACGCTGAATCAGCGTCTTTGCCGTTTCGATGTCCTCGATGCGCTCGCCGATGTAGAGATGTTGCACCGTGCCGCCCGTATAGAGCGACTGGAGCTCGTCCTGCAGGTCGCAGCACTCAAATACATCGTCCGTATAACCCACGGGCAACTGTGAGGAGTTGGAATACATCGGTTCGTCTACGCCGCTCTGGATGATGCCGGGGAGCTTTTCATGATCGATCTTCGCGAGTCGGTAGCTCGTGCCTTCGGCGGGTGTTGCTTCGAGGTTGTAGCTGTGCCCCGTCTCTTCCTGGAACTCGATCATCAGCGCACGCAGGTAGTTCATGATCTCCAGCGAGAAGGCAAGTCCTTCGGGGCTGCCGATGTCCTTGCCGATAAAGTTGAGGCAGCACTCGTTCATGCCAACGAGGCCAATGGTGTTGAAGTGATTCGTCCAGAATTCGCCGGTGTGCTCCTTGACATTGCGAAGGTAGTTGGTCGAATACGGATAAAGACCCTGCTCGGATTGTTTTTCGATGATCTTGCGCTTGATTTCAAGGCTTACCTTGCCGAGCGTTGCGATCTTATTCAGCCGCTCAAAGAAGTCTTCCTTCGTTTTTGCAAGATAGCCGATTCTCGGCAGGTTAATGCTGTAAACGCCGATGCTTCCAGTCATAGGGTTGCTGCCAAAGAGGCCGCCGCCGCGTTTACGAAGTTCGCGCTTGTCGAGCCTGAGACGGCAACACATCGAGACCGCATCCTCCGGCGAGAGGTCGGAGTTGACGTAGTTCGCGAAATACGGAATGCCGTATTTGCAGGTGATGCGCATAAAGTCGTCCACCACGGGGCTCGACCAATCGAAGTCCTTGGTGATATTGATCGTCGGAATCGGGAAGGTGAATACACGACCCTTTGCGTCGCCATCCAGCATAACTTTGCAGAATGCGCGGTTGAAGAGGTCCATCTGCTCCTGAAAATCGCCGTAGGTCTCCTCCATCATCTTGCCGCCGATCAAAACCGGCTCATCCTTCAGCGTTGAGGGCACCTTGATGTCAAACGTCAGGTTCGAAAACGGGCACTGGAAACCAACGCGCGTTGGCACGTTGATGTTGAACACAAACTCCTGCAGGCATTGGCAAACCTGATCGAACGTCATGTTGTCATTTTTGACAAACGGCGCGCAATAGGTGTCAAACGAGCTCCAGGCCTGCGCGCCGGCGGTCTCGCCCTGCGTCGTGAAGGTGGAGTTGACGATCTGACCCAAAAACGAACGCAGATGCTTTGCGGGCTTGCTCTCCACTTTTCCGTCAACGCCGCCGAATCCGTCGGTCAAGAGCTGGCGAAGATCCCAGCCCGCGCAATACGGGCCAAAGAAACCAAGGTCGTGGATATGCGCGTCTCCGCTCTCATGCACCTTGCAAACATCGATTGGATAGATTTCATACAGCCAATATTTCTTGGTGAACGCCTCGCGGACGTAGTTGTTGAGGCCGTTGACGCTGCGCTGCATGTTCGCGTTTTCTTTCACGCCCCAGTCGCGGTCGTTAAGATAGTCGCCAAACATATCGATGGTGGCGCCGATGAGCGCGTTGATCTCACGCGTTCCGCGGCGCTTTTCGCGATAGAGGATATATGCCTTCGCGGTCTTCGCGTGGCCTGCCTCAATAAGCACTTTCTCCACGAGATCCTGAATGCCTTCGACATCAGGCGTGTTGTCGCCGTAGCGCTTCTCTGCGAGGCGAACGACCTCGTCCGCCAGCCGTTCTGAGCGCTCCTCATCCGTGCCGTTGACAGCCTGTGCGGCCTTCCAAATCGCATTCTTTATCTTGAGACGGTCAAACGCTTCCTGATGTCCGTCACGCTTTGTGATCATTTGAAACATATCCCTGATCCCTCCCCTTTTGGTGTGCAATATCAGTTTAACCGTCGCTATATTTTGTGTCAATAGATGATCCTGCATACAAAATGTTGATATATTCAGTGGATAGCATGTGGACAAGTATCATAAAAATCGAGCCAATTATCAAATTTACGTAAAACAAGCCGCTTTTTAACTATATTGCAACAAGGAGAATCCGTGACATTCTGCATACCGATTGTATAACCTGTATAAACAAGATGATTGTTTTGAAAGATTTCATAATTAAACGAATGATTAGACACAAAATATGGTATGTTACATCGATACTTTGATCTATATCTTGTGGTTGTGGTTTTGTTTTCGAAATCAGTAGCCTATGCGCGCGCAAAAAACAGCTCCGGCATTTTCAGCCGGAGCTGTTTCAATCGTTGCTTTTAGATTATAAATTGAACGCTTTCGAGATCAGATCTACGATTTCAACGCCGATTCTCGCCTGCGCTTCTTCTGTGGAGGCGCCGATGTGTGGCGTGCTGCTCACGTGGGGATGCTTGTAGAGCGCTTCATTCTTGCTCGGCTCTTCCGCGAACACATCAAGGCCTGCGCCGTAGACTTTGCCGCTCTCGAGCGCTTCGAGAAGCGCCGCTTCGTCGACATTGGTGCCGCGGGAGGTATTGATGATGATCACGCCGTCCTTCATCTTCGCGAGCGTTTCGCGGCTGACCAGCGGCTGGCCGGGCAGCGACGGAACGTGCAGGGAGATAATGTTGGAGTTGGAGAGTAGCTCGTCCATCTCGACATAGCGCATGGTGTCGCATTCGAGTTCCGGTACCTTATAGATATCGTACGCGAGGACTTTCATGCCCAGCGCCTGACAGCGGCGGCCGAGTGCCTGACCGATACGGCCGTAGCCAACGATACCGACGGTCTTGCCCATCAGCTCGATGCCTTCGTATGCCTTCTTCTCCCACTTGCCTTCGCGCATGGTGTGACCCGCGGCTGAGATGAAGCGCGCGCAGGAGAACATGTGTCCAAGAGCTAGCTCGGCGACTGCGTCGGAGCTGGCTTTCGGCGTGTTGCAAACGGAGATGCCGCGGCCTTCGGCGCAGACTTTGTCGATATTGTCGATGCCGACGCCCGCGCGGATGACGAGTTTAAGCTTGCCGCTCATACAAGCCGCGTTGATTTGCGGCTCGCGCACTTTGGTCGCGCTACGCACGACGAGTACGTCGTAATCCTTCACGGCTTCGCAGAGCGCATCGGGATCGTAGAATTTCACGTCAACCTGACAGCCCTTCGCCTGAAGTGCGGCAATTGCGCTTTTCTCCATACCATCGCTGGCAAGAAGCTTAATCATAGCGTGTACTCCTTCTATCTCGATTCGTTACTTGTTCTCTGCTTCAAACTTCTTGAGGAAGTCTACCAGCGCAACTACGCCTTCTTTGGGCATGGCGTTGTAGGTGGAGGCACGCAGGCCGCCGACACTCTTGTGGCCCTTGAGGTTGTCGTATCCGGCAGCCTTCGTCGCGGCGCAGACCTTTGCGTCGAGCGCTTCGTCGTCGGTCACAAACGGGATGTTCATCAGCGAGCGATACTTCTTCTCAACCGTGCCGCGGAACATCTTGCTGGAATCCAGGAAGTCGTACAGAACCTTGGCTTTGTCTTCGTTGATCGCCTGCATGGCGGAAAGGCCGCCGATCTTCTTGAGGTACTTGAACACCTTGCCGCAGACGTAGATCGCCCAGCAGTTCGGCGTGTTATACATGGAGCCATTCTCCGCATGGATGTCATAGCGCATGTAGGTCGGCACCCATTCCGGCAGATCCGTGCGGATCAAATCCTCGCGGATGATCACGACGACCATGCCGGCGGGACCAACGTTCTTCTGTACGCCGGCATAGATCATGCCATAGTCGGAGACGTTGCAGGGCTTAGAGAGGAACATGGAAGACTGATCGGAGACCAGAGTCTTGCCCTTGGTGTTCGGAAGGCTTGCGTACGTCGTGCCGTGGATGGTCTCATTTTCGCAGATGTAGACATAGTCTGCGTCTTCGTCGATGGGAAGATCGCTCAGATCGGGAACGTAGCTGTAGTTTTTATCTTTGCTGGTGGCAATGACATTGACCTTGCCGTACTTCTTCGCTTCTTCCGCCGCTTTCTTCGACCATGCGCCGGTGACGATATAGTCCGCTACTCCGTTCTTCATCAGGTTCGCCGGAACCATCGCAAACTGGAGCGTCGCGCCGCCCTGAATAAAGAGCACTTTGTAGTTGCTGGGAATATTCATGAGCTCGCGCAGATCCGCTTCGGCTTCGTCAATGATGGTCTGGTAGACCTTGGAGCGGTGGGACATCTCCATGACGCACATGCCGCTGCCCTTGTAGTTCATCATTTCGGCCGCGACTTCTTCGAGCACTTCAACAGGCATCGTTGCGGGACCCGCAGAAAAATTGTAGATACGGTCGTATTTCATACTGCACACTCCTAAAAGATTTTTTTCGTGACATGCCGGAAATGGTTGTTCAAATACATTATATCCTCGAAAGTATTGCAATTCAACCACGAATTCTCTAAAAATTTGAGGTTTCAAAATATATTTTTATATATATGTTTAAACAAATCCTCAACCAATGCAAAACCCGCGCAAGACGCCCTGCGCGGGTTTGGAAGCACGAGTGTTTTATCGCTCTTCGCGGAAGTACGCAGCACCGAGGCTGTGCGGCGGCTGATCTTCGCGCTTTTTGCGGAGAGCTACCATGATCAGCACAAACAGCGTCGCCAGGTACGGAAGCATCTTGAAGATTTCCTGAGAGCTTCTGTTGAGGCCGGGAATATAGAAGTAAAGCCAGAACAGCGCGCCAAACAGGTAAGCGCCCCAGATCGCACGCCTGGGTTTCCAAGTTGCGAAGATAACCAGTGCAACCGCCAGCCAGCCGAGCGCTTCAATCGCGCCATCGTTTGCCCAGGTACCCTTCGTGTAGTCCATCACGTAATACAGACCGCCCAGACCGGAGATGCCGGCGCCGATGCAGGTTGCGAGATATTTATACTTCGCAACGTTGATGCCCGCCGCGTCCGCCGTCGCGGGATTTTCGCCTACCGCGCGGAGATTGAGGCCGATGCTGGTCTTATTGATAAACCAACCCATTAAGAGCGCCAATACAATCGCGAGATAGACCATAAATCCGTAGCTGAGGAAGAGTTTGTCGATGATTCCCCAGCCGTCCGTCCAACTCTGCGTGGCACGAAACGCCGCGCTGGTCGTCGCAACGGAGATCTGACCGACGCCTCCCGCGAGTTTCATCAGCGATCCGCCGAAGAAGTTCGCAACACCGCCGGAGAAAACCGTCAATGTAAGACCAGTGACGTTTTGATTCGTGCGGAGCGTAATGGTCAGGAAGCTGAAGATCAGTCCCCCGAACATCGCCGCCGCAAACGCGCATACAATTGCGATGAGCACGCAGAGGAACACGCTCGGATCAGCGACCGAGTTTTCGTAGAAGAACACGCCGGTCAGTCCGGCGATTCCGCCGAGGTACATCACGCCCGGGACACCAAGGTTGAGGTTGCCGGATTTCTCCGTCAGGATCTCACCGATTGCGCCGTAGATGATGATGGTTCCAAAGACGATCGCTGCCTGGAATAATGAGATGAACTCGGTCATTTTTCGCCCTCCTTGTTCTTAGCAGAACGAAACTTAATCTTGTAGTTGATGAAGAACTCGCTCCCGAGGATGAAGAACAGGATGATGCCCGTAATCATTTCGGAAACATAGTCGTTCAGCTGGAACTGGGACGCAATTTCTATTGCGCCGCGCTCCAGAAATACGATCAGTGCTGAGATGAGGATCATCACAAAACTGTTAAAATGTGCAAGCCATGCGATGATGATCGCGGTAAATCCGCGTCCGCCCGCCGTGCTGGTCGAGATGGTGTGGCTTGCTCCGCTGACCGCGAGGAATCCCGCGATACCGCAGATTGCACCGGAGATGATCATCGAGCGAATGATGACCTTACGCACGTTGATTGCCGCATACCGCGCGGTATTTTCACTTTCACCAACGACCGCGATTTCATAGCCGTGCTTCGTGTATTTCAGGTAGATAAACATGAGCACTGTCAGCGAGAGAACGATGATGACATTTAGCGTGTAAGGCTGTCCAAAGATGGACGGGAACCAGCCGCTTTTCGTCGTCGGGTTGATGATGCCGACCGAGTTGCTGCCAAACGGATGTTCCCAAAGTGCAACGAAGAAGCTTGTCAGCTGAATTGCGATGTAGTTCATCATCAGCGTAAAGAGCGTTTCGTTTGCGCCCCACTTTGCCTTGAATATTGCGGGAATACCACCCCAGATGCCGCCTGCCACTGCGCTGCCGAGGAACATGACGATCATCAGCGGAACGAGCGGCAACGTATTGCCAAGGTTGATCATGCAAGCCGCGGCGACGATGCCGCCAACCAGAACCTGACCTTCGGCGCCGATGTTCCAAAAGCGCATTTTAAACGCCGGAGCAAGGCCAACCGCGATACAGAGCAGCATCATGATGTCGCGAATCGTGACCCAGATGCGCTTCTTGGTACCAAACGTGCCGTTGAACATAGCCGCATAGACCTTCAACGGGTTGAGCTTTGTCAACGCAAAGATGATGATGGCGCAAATGACGAGTGCCAGCGCCAGACCAATCAGACGGACGCCAAAGGACTTCCAGAGCGGCAAACCATCGCGTTTCGACATGCGGACAAACGGTTCATGATGAACGGACTTCGCTTTACTTACGGTCTTCGTCTTAGTCACGGTTTGTCCCCCCTTCCTTCAGATAAGTCATCAGGTATCCTACTTCGTCCTTCGTGGTCGTTCGTGCATCGACGATATCGTTCACGTGACCCGCGCAAAGCACGAGAATTCGATCGCAAAGCTCAAGCAAAACATCGAGATCTTCGCCGACGAAGATGACGGAGGCTCCGCGCTTTTTCTGTTCACTTAGAAGATGGTAGATGTTATACGATGTGTTGATATCCAGCCCGCGCACCGCATAGGCGGACATCATCAGCTGCGGCTGCATGGCAATTTCGCGACCGACCAGAACTTTCTGTACGTTACCACCGGAAAGTCTACGAACGGGGGTATTGATGCTCGGCGTAACCACTTCCAGCTCGCGCACGACGGTCTCAGCCAGCTTTTGCGGCGTTTTACGGTCAGCCATCGGGCCTTTACCGTCACGATAGCTTCTGAGCATCATGTTGTCCGTCAGGTTCATGCTGCCAACCAGGCCCATGCCAAGGCGGTCTTCTGGAACGAACGCGAGCGCAACGCCCAGATTCTTGATTTCGAGCGGATGCATGCCGGAGAGTTGCTTGCGTTCTCCTTTGTCGGAGATGAACTCGATGCTGCTGCAATCTTTGCAATTTTGCAAGCCGGCGATGGCTTCCAATAACTCTTTTTGCCCGCTGCCGGAGATGCCCGCTACGCCGAGAATCTCGCCGCTGTAAGCGGTGAAGTTTACATCGCAGAGCCGCAAGACGCCGTCCTTGTCGCAAACATTCATGTTTTTCACAACGAGGCGGGGTTTTGGGTTGACGGGTTCACTGCGTCCGATATCGAGCGAAACAGCACGGCCGACCATCATCTCGGTCAGCTTCATTGCGTTGGTTTCCGCAGTCGGTACGTCTCCGATATATTGTCCCTTGCGGAGTACGACGACGCGATCGGAGATATCCAGCACTTCATGCAGTTTGTGCGTGATGATGATGATGGACTTCCCGTCTGCCTTCATGTTGCGCATGACGCAAAAGAGCTTCTGCGTTTCCTGCGGCGTGAGTACGGCGGTCGGTTCGTCGAGGATCAGAATGTCCGCGCCGCGATACAGCACCTTGACGATTTCCAGCGTCTGCTTTTCGGAGACAGACATGTCATATACTTTTTTATCGGGGTCAACCACGAAGCCGTACCGATCGCAAATCTGCTTGACCGATTCGCGAACATGCTTGACATCGACAATAGCCGTTTCATTCAGTCCCAATATGATGTTTTCAGCTGCTGTTAAAACGTCTACCAGCTTGAAGTGCTGGTGAATCATGCCGATGTGCAGGTCGAATGCGTCTTTCGGAGAAGCGATTGTGACGGATTTGCCGTTGATGATGATCTCGCCGCTGTCCGGGAAATAGATGCCCGCCAGCATATTCATGAGCGTGGTTTTTCCGCTACCGTTTTCACCGAGCAGAGAGAGGATCTCTCCCCGATGAATATCGAGGCAAACTTTGTTGTTTGCAACCACCTCACCGAAGGTCTTGGTGATGTTGATCATTCGGATCGCTATTGAACTATCCACATGCTTGACCCCTTCTATATTTGATTAAGACTTGCTGAAAATATTTTAGCACAAGCGTGATCACAATGTAAACAAAAACGTAAGATTCATCGCGAAATAAAAAAATATCGTTCAGCAATACGCAAAAGGAGAGCAGTGTTCTGCTCTCCATCGAGTCATTGAATCCATCGGGATCTTTTTTCGGATGAATCAAAGGGGAAACGGATACCCGTCTCCCCTTTGACTTTACTTGCCTGATGGCAGGTTTTTTTAGCTCAACTCGGTGATGCCGTCGATACGCAGACCGAAGTACGGCGCGCTGCGGAATTCGGACTCATGGAAGAATCCATCCACGATGCACTCTTCCGTCGGGCCCTGATACTGAACGGCGGAGTAGTCGGCGTTCATGGTCGAGAAGTCGAACGGAGCCGTGGTGACAGCAGCGCCACCAACGGTGAACGTCGCGGCATCAAACACATGCAGCGTGCCGGCCTTGAGGCCCGCGATGACTTCGGCAACCTTCTCAGCGGTACCAGCGGCGCAGCTCTCGCCAAGGGCGGAAATCTGCACGGCATCTTCATTGTAACCACCAGAGTAGTCATGCTTCATCGTGGCACCACCCATGAAATCAGAGAGGATGTCTTTGTAAAGCACGGACCAGTTGTTCTGTGCGCTGGTCAGGGCGGCGGTGGGCGCAACGCTGAGCATGTCTACGTTGTAACCAACGCTGTAGACTTCTTCGCCAGCGTCATGCTTCGCCTGAACGGCAGAGGGAGCACCAGTGGAGTCCGCGTGCTGGCCAATGATGACGCAACCCATGGACATCAGGGTGTTGGCGGCTTCTGCTTCTTTGGTCATGTCAAACCAGCTGTTGGTGTAGATGACATCCATGTGCGCATCCGGCACGATGGACTTGATGCCGAGGAAGAACGCGGTGTAACCGCTGACCACTTCAGCATACGGATAGGCGCCAACATAACCGATGTGAGCATCGGTCACTTTGCCGGCATCCATGAGTTCCTTGAGCTTCATGCCAGCGACGACGCCGGACACGTAGCGGGATTCATAGGTGTAGGGGAAGAAGTTGACGACATTGGGCAGACCGCAAACGGCAGCCGTGTCACCCGTTGCCGGGCAGAACATCACGCTCGGATATTCTTCCGCAGCCTGCACCATATAGGACTGATGCGAATAGCTGTTGGAGAAGATGATCGTGCAGCCCTGCTCCGCAAGGTCAACTGCGGTATCGTAGCAGGTTTCGTCTTCCGGAATCGAGTATTTCCAGATTACGGAGTCAGCAGAAACGCCCAGAGCTTCGATGGCCTTTTTGATGCCTTCGATGTGCGCATAGGTGTAACCTTCGTTTTCGTCACCAACGAGGATGACGCCGATCTTCAGAGCAGGGGCTTCCGTAGCTTCGGCAGCGGGGGCTTCCGTCGCTTCAGCGGCAGGCGCTTCCGTTGCGGCAGCTTCCGGTTCCGTTGTGGCTGCGGGTGCAGCACAAGCGGCCAGAGCAAATACCATCATCAGGACAGCCAGAAGAGCAATGATTTTTTTCATGGTTTTCCTCCTACAGAATTTTGATTTATTGTAGCACCTGTGTTAAGGTGAAACAACCTTTTTCGGGAACTATTTTTGTTTCCGGACGCAGAAAAAAGGGCATGCTGCCTAAGAGTTTTTCTGCCGACTCATGTTTTCCGGAGGATTGCAGCGAATCGATCGAGGGTATCTGATATCGATAGGATCGACTTTTTCGCCGGATTCTCAACATGATTCTTTCAAAACGTCTTTTCGCTTTTGCTTCTTATTTATTTATAATCTGCTTCAGCGAATTCTGCCGCTGGCTTCCAGCGCCTTGATATCCGGCTCGCATTGGAAGGGTTCCCCTGCGGCGAGCATCGCGTTCTTCACGTCTTTGAGCCCGCTTCCGGTCGAGACGACTGTTACGCTCTCGTGCGGCTTGATTATGCCGCTTGCAACCGCGGCCTTAACCCCTGCTGTTGCGGTCACGCCCGCGGGTTCGCCGAAGACGCCTTCCGTTTTGCCTAAGAGTCGCATCGCATCAAGGATTTCGTCATCCGAAACCGCGATCCAAGCGCCGCCGCTGTCTTTGACTGCGCGCTGAGCCTTGACGGGGTTACGAGGCACGCCGACTGCGATGCTATCCGCAAGCGTATTCTCCGGCGTGGGCTTCAGGATTCCGTCCGCGAGATCCGCGTCCACAAACGGGCTACACCCCGTGGACTGTACGCCAAGGATTCTCGGAATACGATCGATCATGCCCAGTTGGAGCAGATCGTAAAAGCCATTGTAGACGCCTCCGATGGTGCAGCCGTCGCCAACCGAAATCGCGACCCAGTCGGTCGGGTTCCAGTTGAGTTGCTCCGCAATCTCAAGTGCTACCGTCTTCTTCCCTTCCGTCATCACGGGGTTGATGCCCGCGTTGCGGTTGTAGAAGCCCCATTTCTCGATGGCGGCTTTGCTCAGCTCAAACGTCTGGCGATAATCGCCCTTGACAGAGACGACGTTTGCGCCGAAGATCAAAAGCTGCGCCACCTTGCCGATCGGAGCACGGGACGGCACAAAGATCACGCTCTTTAGCCCCATGCGCGCAGCGCTGCCCGCGCAGGAACTTGCGGCGTTTCCTGTAGAAGAGCAGGCGATCGTGTCATAGCCAAGCTCGATTGCTTTGGCGACAGCAACACCGCTTGCGCGGTCCTTCAGCGAACCGGTTGGGTTTAAACCGTCATCCTTGATATAGAGTGACTCCAGCCCAATCTGTCTGCCCAGGCGCAGAGAGCGATACAGCGGCGTCCAACCGATGCGTAAAAAATCCGAAAGGCCTTCGCCTTGAATCGGCATCAGTGCGCGATAGCGCCACATGCTGTTGTCGTGGTCTTTTTTTAGAGATTCTTTCGAGAAAACAGATTTGACTTCAGAATAGTCGTATACGATGTCCAGAATGCCCTTTTCTCCGCAGGACGGACAAGTCATCAGTTCCGGGCCGAACGGGTATTCCTTTCCGCAAATTGTACAGCGATAGCCTGCAACGCGCTTCATAAGAACACTCCAATGTTTATTTTTCATGATTTTTCAATCGATATGACGGCAGATCAGCCGTCCCAACACGAATCATCATACATTGGATTTTACAAATTGTACAGTAAAAATTTTTGCTTAACAAAATTATTGTGCCCGAAATATTTTTGTATATTATGCCCTGCTCGTATTGCACCGCATTTAAACGGTATAGTATAATAAGTTTGTCATTCTGCAGTTTCATGTTCGAATAATTGCATATCGTGAAGGGAGAACACACCCATGCTACTCATCGGAAACGGACGGCTCCTCACAAGAGATGAAGGCAACTATATTGAAAATGGCGCGGTTGCAATCGAAGGCAACCTGATACTAGAAGTCGGCGAAACAACCATATTAAAGCAGAAATATCCGCAGGCTGAGTGGATCGATGCCGACGGTGGCGTAATCATGCCCGGCATGATCAACACACACAACCATATCTACAGCGCGTTTGCGCGCGGCCTTTCTATCAATAACTACAATCCGCACGATTTCAATGATATTCTCGAGGGCATGTGGTGGAAAATCGACCGTCTGCTCACGAAAGAAAACGACAGCCTCTCCGCACAGGCGGTCTATCTCGACTGCATCAAAAACGGCGTAACGACTGTTTTTGACCATCACGCGAGCTACCTCGACATTCCCGGCAGCCTCGATACGATCGCAGACGCGGCAAAGCAGCTCGGTGTTCGCACCAACCTCTGCTATGAGGTGTCGGATCGCGACGGTAAGGTGAAGATGACCGAAGCCGTGCTTGAAAACGAGCGCATGATCCTGCGTGCCCACGCGGACGACAGCGACATGCTCAAAGGCATGATGGGTCTGCATGCTGCGTTCACCCTCTCGGATGAAACGCTCGCGCTCTGCAAGAAGCACACCCCCGCCTACACCGGCGCGCACATCCACGTCGCGGAAGGCCCCGGCGATCAGATCGATTCGCTGAAGAAATACGGCAAGCGTATTGTCGAGCGCCTCTATGAAAACGGCATCCTCGGCGAGAAGACGCTCGCCATTCACTGCGTCCACGTCAGCCCCGCCGAGATGGCGCTACTGAAGGAGACGAATACGATGGTCGTGCACAACCCCGAATCGAACATGGGCAACGCGGTCGGTTGCGGCCCGGTGATCCGTCTCTTTAGCGAAGGAATTTTGTTAGGTCTTGGAACCGACGGCTACACCAACGACATGATCGAGAGCTACAAGGTCGGCAACATCATCCACAAGCACAACCTCTGCGACCCGACCGTCGCCTGGGGCGAAATTCCGACCATGCTGTTTGAAAACAATCCGCGCATCGCGGGCAGATTCTACAAAAAGCCGCTTGGCGTGCTCAAGGCTGGCGCGTATGCGGACGTGATCGTCACCGATTATGATCCGCTTACCCCGATGGATGGTTCCAACGCCAACGGGCACATCCTCTTTGGCATGAACGGGCGCAGCGTGGTCACCACCGTCTGCAACGGCAAGGTGCTGATGAAGGATCGCAAGATACTCGTCGCGGATGAGAAGATTGTCATGCAGGAATGCCGCAAGAGCGCAGCGAAGCTTTGGCAGTCGATCAACGGCTGAGCCTACTTCTCAGGTTTGATGTTGCAGGCACAACGGACTCGTTGCGCCGTATTCACTAAGATATAGGAACAAGGAGGCATTCCCATGTCCGATCGTATGACACCCATTCCCTTTGCGGAATTGATGAACTGGATTCTAGAAGAACGCAAGCAAGGCAGCGTGTTCGGCGTTCGCCGCCCGTATGTCGCGCCCAAGGGCAAGATGCTCGACCTCTTCGGCGAACATCTGGAGACGCCGTTTGGTCCGGCAGCAGGCCCTCAGACGCAGTTGACGCAAAACCTTGTCGCGGCTTACTACGCAGGTTGCCGCTTCTTCGAGCTCAAGACGGTGCAGACGCTGGATGGCGAAGACCTGCCTGTTTCCAAACCCTGCATCCTTGCGGAAGATGAGTGCTATAACGTCGAGTGGTCGACGGAGCTTCGCGTACCGGAAGCGTATGATGAGTATGTCAAGGCCTGGTATGCCCTTAAACTGATCAGCTGGGAGTTTGATCTCGGCCGTCCCGATGGCTTCATGTTCAACATGAGCGTCGGCTACAACTTTGAAGGCATCACGAGTGAGAAGATCGATTCTTTCATCGAAGGGCTCAAGAACGCCTCCACCACTCCGATCTGGGAAGAGTGCCGTGCGTGGGCAAAGGCGAACCTCTCGCGCTTTAACAAGGTTGACGCGAAGTATATCGACGCCATCTCGCCCAATGTCTGCTCCTCCATCACGCTCTCCACCCTCCACGGCTGCCCGCCGCAGGAGATCGAGCGTATCGCAAGCTATCTCATCAGCAAGAAGGGTCTCAACACATTCGTCAAATGCAACCCCACGCTTTTGGGTTATCAGTTTGCGCGCAAGACCATGGACGACATGGGCTATGATTATCTCGTATTCGACGACTTCCATTTCAACGACGATCTGCAGTATCGCGACGCGGTGCCGATGTTTAAGCGGCTTCTCGATCTCGCCTGCGGAAACGGCGTACAGTTCGGACTCAAACTCACCAACACCTTCCCCGTCGGCATCGCGAGAAACGAGCTGCCCGGCAACGAGATGTACATGAGCGGCCGCTCGCTCTACCCGCTGACCATCGAGCTGGCGCACCGCATCAGCCGCGAATTTGACGGCAGAATGCGCATGTCCTTCTCCGGTGGCGCAGACTTCTATAATATTACCGAGCTGTTTGACGCGGGCATCTGGCCGATCACCATCGCCACGACGCTCTTAAAGCCCGGCGGCTATCAGCGCGCAAAGCAGATTGCGGAGAAGCTTGTCAAGGAAGAGTATGTGCCGTTTGCAGGTGTATCTGTCGGAAAGGTTGCTTATCTTGCGCGTGCCGCGCGCACCGACGAGCGCCACGTCAAGCCCGTCAAGCCCCTGCCCGTTCGCAAGATCAAGAGCAAGGTGCCGCTGACGAACTGCTTCATCGCACCCTGTGAGCACGGCTGCCCGATCAATCAGGATATACCCGAATACGTCCGCCTCGTCGGCGATAGAAAATACAGCGAAGCGTTGAAGCTGATCCTCGAGCGTAACCCGTTGCCGTTCATCACGGGTCGCATCTGCTCCCACCGCTGCATGGACAAGTGCACGCGCGGGTTCTATGAAGAGAGTGTGCATATCCGCGACGCAAAGCTTCTCGCCGCACGCGAAGGCTTTGACAGCATCATCGGTACGCTGAAACCCACCGGTCAGTCGAGTGCGAACGTCGCCGTCATCGGCGGCGGTCCCGCCGGTATGGCGATGGGCTATCTGCTCGGACGTCAGGGCGCAAAGGTGACCGTATTTGAAAAGCGCGCGGAGCTCGGCGGCATCGTCCGCTATGTCATCCCTGGCTTCCGCATCGGCGATTTCGGCATGGATCGCGACGTCGATCTCTTAAAAGCCATGGGCGCGGAGATCAAGACAAACACTGTCGCGCCCAGCGTTGCGGAGCTCAAGAAGAGCGGCTTCACGCACGTGGTGTTCGCCACCGGCGCTTGGGCGCACGGAGACCTGAAACTCACGGAAGGCAAGAGCATGAATGTGCTCGATTTCCTCGAGCAGTACAAGTGCGAGCCGCTAAATGATGTCGGCGAGCACGTCGTCATCGTCGGCGGCGGCAACACCGCAATGGACGCGGCGCGCGCGGCAAAGCGCATCAAGGGCGTGGTGACAAGCAGCATCGTCTACCGCAGAACGCAGCGCTATATGCCCGCTGACGAAGAAGAATTACAGCTCGCGCTGGAAGACGGCGTGGAGTTTCAAGAGCTTCTCAACCCCGTTTCGCTCAAGGATGGCATGCTCGTGTGTAAAAAGTGCGTACTAGGCGCGCCGGACGCCAGCGGAAGACGTGCCTCCGTTGAGACGGACGAGCTGGTCACGATCCCCTGCTCTCTGCTCGTTTCCGCGATCGGCGAAAAGGTCGTTACGAGCGACTTTAGCGACAACGGTGTTGCGCTGACCGAGCGCGGCGCGGTCAAGGTCAATGCGGACACGCTTGAAACAAGCGTTCAGAACGTGTTCGTCATTGGCGACGCCAACCGTGGCCCCGCCACCGTCGTGGAAGCCATTGCAGACGCGCGCAAGGTTGCGGACGCAATCGTCGGCAAATATGAGGTCACCGTTCCCGAAGAGTCCAAGGCGTGCTCCGGCAACTGCCTCTCCAAGCAAGGATCTCTTGCGGTCTATGACAGCGCAGGTCGAGAGACCGAGCGTTGCCTCGCCTGCTCCACCATCTGCGAATGCTGCGTACAGGTTTGCCCGAACCGCGCTAACATCGCCATCGAGGTGGAGGGCATGGATATGCCGCAGATCATCCACGTCGACCGCATGTGCAACGAGTGCGGCAACTGCACGGTATTCTGCCCATATGACAGCGCGCCGTATAAGGAAAAGTTCACCTTCTTCTCTACTGAGAAGGAGTTTGATGAGAGCGAGAACAAGGGTTTCTTCGTCCTCGGCGGCAGTAAGATCAAACTGCGACTCGACGAAGTCTCCACCATCAAGCTCGGCACAAACGCCATCGACCCGGATATCGAAAAGATCATCAATGCGGTAATCTGGGATTACAGCTACCTGTTCTAAACACGACTGATTGAGCGCCGCAGCTCTCATCAGAAAGCTGCGGCGCATACCATCCTATCTTACCAAACCTTCGTCTGGAGGGATACTCATGGCAATTCTCACCGTCAACGGCATCCAAATGTCTGTTGACCAAAATCAAAAGCTGCTGCCTTTCCTCAGAGATACGCTCCACCTGACCAGCGTAAAAAACGGCTGTTCCGAGGGCGCTTGCGGCACCTGTATGGTGCTCATCGACGGCAAGGCAACCAAAGCCTGCATTCAGCAGACGGATAAACTCGGCGGAAAAAGCATTGTCACCGTCGAGGGGCTTTCCTCGCGTGAAAAGGATGTCTACGCCTATGCATTTGCATCCGCTGGCGCGGTGCAGTGCGGCTTTTGTACGCCCGGCATGGTCATCAGCGCAAAGGGTCTGATCGATCAGAACCCGGAACCCACCCGCGCGGATATCAAGGAAGCCATCAAAAATAACATCTGCCGCTGCACGGGCTATAAAAAGATTGAGGACGCGGTGCTGCTCGCGGCAAAACTCTTCCGTGATAACACCGAAGCTCCTGCCACCGAGCTGCCCGGCACGGTTGGCGATAGTATCCGCCGTATCGAAGTGGTCGATAAGACGCTCGGTACCGCGATGTATGCGGATGATATCCATCTGCCCGGCATGCTGATTGGCTCCGCTGTGAGAAGCAACTACCCGCGCGCAAAGGTGCTCTCCATCGACACATCCGAAGCAAAAGCGGTGGAAGGCGTCGTCGCCGTGTTCACGGCGGACGATGTGCCGGGATCTAAGAAGATTGGTCATCTGGTGCAGGACTACGATGTGATGATTCCTGTCGGAAGTATCACGCATTTTCTCGGCGACGCAATCGCGCTGGTCGTTGCGGAGAACGCCGCTGCATTGGAAGCGGGCAAAGCCGCCGTCAAGGTGGAATATGAGCCGCTTACCCCCATCCTTTCCGCGAACGACGCGAGAGAAGACGGTTTTGAGCTGGTGCATCTGGAGCGCAAGGATAACCTGCTCTCCTATCAGTGCGTCAAGCGCGGCAATGCGGAAGAAATCATCAAAAACAGCGCTCACGTGGTCACCAACCACTATAGCGTTCCATTTACCGATCATGCGTTCCTAGAGCCGGAGTGCGCGGTTGCCGAAATCGAAGGCGACGGCGTACATATCTTTAGCGGCGATCAGGGTGTGTATCAAACGCGCAAAGAGTGCTCTATGATGCTGGGACTCGCACCGGAACAGGTTCGCGTCACTGCGATGATGGTCGGCGGCGGCTTCGGCGGCAAGGAAGATATGAGCGTGCAGCACCACGCGGCACTCGCTTGTTATTTGCTCAAGCGCTCCGTTAAAGTACGCTTTTCGCGCACGGACAGTCTGCTGATCCACCCGAAACGCCACGCGATGGAGATGGACTTCACCACAGCCTGTGACGAAAACGGGAACCTGACCGCCATGCGCGCCCTTATCATTGCAGACAGCGGCGCTTATGCCTCTCTCGGCGGCCCGGTGCTGCAGCGTGCCTGTACGCATGCGGCGGGACCGTATAATTATCAGGATGTGGACATCGAAGGTTACGCTTACTACACCAACAACCCGCCGGGCGGCGCATTCCGCGGCTTCGGCGTCACGCAGAGCTGCTTTGCAACTGAGTGCAATATCAATCAGCTCGCGGAGCAGGTCGGTATGACCCCGTTTGAGTTCCGCTATTTAAACGGCATCCGTCCCGGACAGATTCTTCCCAATGGTCAGGTTGCGGACGAAACCACTGCGCTGATCGAGACGCTGGATGCCGTTCGCCCGATTCTGGAACGCAACCCGAAGGCGGGCATCGCCTGCGCAATCAAAAACAGCGGACTCGGCGTCGGCGTGCCGGATGTTGGCCGCTGTCGGATCGAAGTGCTGGAAGGCAAGCTCCACCTGCACTCCTCCGCCGCCTGCATCGGTCAGGGTATGGGTACCATTCAAACGCAGTTCGTCAAGGAGATCACAGGTCTTCCGCTTGAACGAATTATTTATCACGTACCGGACACCTCCAACGCGCCCAACTCCGGCAACACCACCGCCTCCCGCCAGACGCTCTTTACGGGTGAGGCGGCCGTTCGTGCGGCAAAGATGGTGAAAGTCGCGATGGACGAGGCAGGTTCGCTCGAAGCGCTCGAAGGGCAGAGCTTCCTCGGCGAATACGAAGGTAAGACCGATCCGATGGGTTCCGATAAGGCAAACCCTGTCTCCCACATCGCCTATGGCTATGCGACGCAGGTGGTCGAGTTGGACGAAGAGGGTCGCGTCTCTTGCGTCACCGCCGCTCACGACGTCGGTCAGGCGGTGAACCCCGTCTCGCTGGAAGGTCAAATCGAAGGCGGCGTGGTCATGAGCCTTGGTTACGCGCTAACGGAAGATTTCCCACTCGAAAACGGCAAACCCATGCGCAAATTTGGAACGCTCGGTCTCTTCAAGGCGAACATGACACCGGAAGTAAAGCCGGTCATCATCGGAAAATCCAGCAAGGACGGCCTCGCCTGCGGCGCAAAAGGTGTCGGCGAAATCTGCTCGATTCCGACCGCACCCGCAGTACAACTCGCTTACTACAACCGCGACGGCATCTTCCGCACAAAGCTCCCGCTGGAAAACACGCCGTACAGCAAAAAATAACGCTCATCTCCGGGCACGGCACGTTTTGTGATCGAAAACAGTGTCGCACCCTTCATCGAAAGCCAGTGGCTATGGCTTGTTGTTTCCTCATTCCAAAGCGGCGGGTCTCATCCCCGCCGCTTTGCGTTTTGGGTAAAATCCATCGATTTCACAATATGATTGCAATCTAAGTGATCGGGATCATTGAACGCGTTGCTGTAAATGATATAATAGTATCATTCTGGCAAGATTACTTCATGCAGTACTTGCCGAATGAAATATGTAAGAGAAAAAAAGGGAGTGTTTATGTTCAGAGATAAAGCCGGAAATGTAGCGGTTGGCAAGATTGTTGCCATCGTCACAGTGCTCATTTTGGTGTTGATTGTGCTCGGCGGCAGCATTGTCGTTGTCGAAGCCGGTCAAACCGGTGTCGTGCTCACGTTCGGTCGCGTCAGCCCCATCGTGATGCAAGAGGGTATCCATCTGAAGATCCCGTTTGCGCAGAACGTCGTGACCATCAACAAC